>CBFHYE010000038.1:0-24000 GCA_965659985.1 Roseivirga sp.
ATTGCCGTTTGTACATCCTTGGGGGTCTAATTGGTAATCTGATGAGCAGTCTAAAGGGTTGAGCGTATTATCGTATCTATATTGAACGACAGAGAAATTACCTTGGAACAAGATGTCAGGAGTAACAGTAAAGGGTGCACACCCAATGACTTGTGCTAATTGGAAGTTCTTCCTTTTACTCTGTGTTTGAGCTAATAGGTTTTGTTGTAAAAGTAATACTGCACAATAAAATATGACCTTCAGGCAGTTTCTGATGAAAAGGTGAGTTTTAATATTATGCTGAAGGCTGATCACTTTATTGCAACGGTAAACCGAGCAGAAACTTATGAAAAAGATAGCAAAGCAAGTGCTTTTATTTGGAAGTTAAAGTGTCGATCAATGCCTGAACACTATGGCTTTCTTGCTCTCCGCTTTCCATATTCTTTAATACAAATGAATTTTCTTCGATCTCTTTGGAGCCTACGAGCAGTACAAAAGGAATTTCCTTCTTATTTGCATAAGTCATCTGCTTTTTGAGCTTGGCAGATTCAGGGAAAAGTTCAGACCTGATACCTGCTTTTCTAAGCTGCTGAAGTATACTTAAAGCTACTTTTTCAGATTCACTATCAAAATTTGTAATGAGTAGTGTAGTGCCTTCTTTGCTTGTTGGAGGGAACAGATCCAATTCTTCAAGCGTGTCGAAAATCCTGTCTATACCAAAAGAAATGCCTACTCCGGACATGCCTTTAAGGCCAAATATACCCGTGAGGTCATCATAGCGACCGCCTGCCGTAATAGTGCCCATTTGAATGGATGTAGGTTTTACCTCGTAGATCACACCGGTGTAATAGGAGAGTCCTCTAGCCAATGATGGGTCAAAAACAAAACGTTCAGATGGAATCGACAATGTTTCCATGTAATTGAAAGTGTCCTCGACTTCTTTTAGACCTTCTTTACCCACCGTTGAATCTGTGAGCAATTCTGCAATGGCTTTTAACCCTTGTTTATGATTAAGTGCTTCAAAGAGTCTTTTACAATCAGAAACGCTTACCCCAATATTTACGAGTTCTTCTGAAACGCGTTCCTCACCAATCTTGTCAAGCTTATCTAAAATTGTACAGAATGCCATGAATTGATCTCTTACTTGGCATTGCTCGGCTAGCCCTTCGAGAATCTTTCGGCTAGATATTGAGACGCGATAATCTTTAAAGTTTAATCCTTCAAAAACATCATGAACGATACCCATGAGTTCTGCTTCACAGATCAATGAATTTGTACCAATAACATCCGCATCACACTGGTAAAACTCTCTATATCGGCCTTTTTGCGGACGATCGGCTCTCCAAACCGGTTGGATTTGAAAACGCTTGAATGGAAAAGCAATGTCATGCTGGTTCATGACCACGTGACGAGCAAAGGGTACGGTCAAGTCATAGCGTAATCCTTTTTCCGCAATTTTTGGACTGATTTGTTTTGTGCCTCCTTCGAGGTCTTCTGGTTTTACCTTTTTGAGGAAGTCGCCCGAATTCAACAGTCTGTAAAGCAATTGATCGCCTTCATCGCCATATTTCCCAGTTAAAACACTAAGATTTTCCATAGCTGGAGTCTCTAATGGCATAAAGCCATACTTTTGAAAAACCGATTTGATTTGGTCCAAAATGTAATTTCGCTTATACATTTGGGCAGGACCGAAATCTCTCGTCCCTTTTGGTAATGAAGGTTTTTGCGCCATAACAGTGATTTGTGGCAAATCTAAGCATTTGAATGTTTTAGACCGTGTAAGACCTTTTGAATCTGTCTGAAATATTTATAAATAAGTTCTGATTAAAGTTTTCATAAAAATATAATGTCCTTATCTTTGCCGCTCGATTTACAAAAAGGCCAAGAGAAATGGGAGTTACAAGACTTAAGAGAAAAGGTAGAAGAAACAAGCAAACTGCGAAAGCTAGAGTTGCTAGAATGAAATCATTACAATCTCAACCAGTTTTGAAAAATGTGGACGCTGAGGAGCTAAAAGCCGCATTTGCAAAAGAAGAGTCAAAGAAAGAAACTAAGCCAAAAGCTGAAAAGAAAGAGGCAACTCCTAAGGCTGAAAAAGCTGAAGCAAAGCCAAAAGCTGAGAAAAAAGAAGCTGCCCCGAAAGCTGAAAAGAAAGAAGCTAAACCAAAGGCAGAGAAAAAAGAAGCTAAGCCGAAAGCCGAAAAGAAAGAAACTAAGCCAAAAGCGAAGAAAGCAGTAGAGAAGAAGGAAGCTGACAAAGCTGAGAAGAAAGAGGACGCTGCTGCGGGAGAAGAGTAAGAAAATTGGTTTAAATATATGAAGCCCCAATTAGGGGCTTTTTTTATGCCCTTCCGCGAGTACCTAGTTCAATAACTTCCATGTTTTTGAGTTGCCCTCCACCTATTTCAAAACGAATAAGTGTTCTTTTTCTATGAAACCCATGCTGACCCGCAGCTCCTGGGTTTATATAAATGAGTTCATGTTTTGGGTCTCGCTCGACTCTTAGGATATGACTATGTCCACATATTAAGACATCGGGCTTTTCTTTCTTTAATAATGAGGTGAGGCCTTTTGCATATCGCCCAGGCCTACCTGCTATGTGAATCATTAGGAATTTTAGGCCTTCAATTGACTCGATGTAAATTTCAGGCAATTCCCTCTGCATTTCTGGCGTTTCAATGTTGCCAAATACAACTTTTACAGGTTTAAGATCTTGTAATTTTTGAAGAACTGATTGTTCTCCAATGTCCCCAGCGTGCCAAATTTCATCGACTTCAGCGAAGTGGTTTTTGACTTTTGGATCGAAAAAACCGTGTGTATCAGAGATCAATCCTATTTTTTTCATTTGCGATATTACGAATTGACATATTAGTGGAAAAACATAATTTTTCTTTTTTATATGAATGTATGTTCATATATTTGAGCAACCTATTATTATGGAAGAGCAACTTGACCATGAGAGAGTTGAGAAAATCGCATTTGTTCTCAAAACTATAGCTCATCCCATGCGTGTGGGGATCATTGATCTCCTCACCGCGAATGAGAAGATGAGTGTTAATGAAATTACTGCCTACTTAGGGCTAGAACAATCACTTACGTCCCATCATTTGGCCAACATGAAGATGAAGGGCATCTTAGGAAGTAAGAGAGAAGGAAAAAATATTTTTTACTTTTTAAGATTGAAAGAGGTACCAGATATCATCAAAATACTTGAAGATGTCAACGTAATGGTCTTTTAAAGATATCCCATCAGTTTATAAGTTAGAATTCCAGCAAATTCTTTAAAAAGATCTTCCCATTTGCCAATTGCCTGAGCACGAGGAATAAAAAGATCATCAAAGTTTAAGGTACTTCGGTCCGTTTTAAATCCTGCAGGGAATTAGTCAAAAACAATATCTTGTTTCTTAAGGCATAGAGACGACCTTTTCATATGAAAGGCTGAGGTGATTAAGAGATATTTCTGATTTGGAAATTGCTCATTCAAAATCTTAGCAGAGTTTAATGCATTCTCATAAGTATTGACAGCACCTGTCTCTGTTGTATTCACTGAATCAGGCACACCTGCCATGGTTAAGAAGGATTTTAAGCGAATAGCTGCATAAGACATTCCCTCTTGCGCAAAACCCAAACCACCAGTTATTAAAATATGATTGAGTTTGCCTTCATTTATAGAGTTGAAGGGTGTGAGTGATACGATCTGCTCCGGCATTAAAATAAACTCGGTCCCTTGGTGTCTTGCTTCCTTTAGAAACCCCAGTAAACACAATACCCACATCATAATGGCCAATTTCATTCATTGGAATGGGAGCTGGTTCCCACCAAAGCATTACGCGATTTGCTATGTATTGATTGGAAAAGAACAGCAGCATGATCAAGCCCGAAAAGAAAGCGATCTTTCTTTTTCTATCATTTTTTAGAATTAAGGAAAGGGCAAAAGCGATAACCATCCAAGTAATAGGCCGAATGAAGATCGCTAGCAGCTTTGATAGAATGAAGAACAATGGCTTTGTGGTAAAAGGCTTAGCTTTATTGAATCAGGTTCGAACATAATTTTTTTCAACCAATTGTAGTGAATTTTTAATATCCTCGTCTTCGACCACAATGGAGTAGAGATTGATGTCAATGTAGAGGTTATCGTGCCAGAAGGAATGGATGTTCGTGTTATTGTCAAATATAAATTGTTGAAATTCGATCCATACCCGAGAGATTGAATGTTGAAGCTAAATTTGGCGGAGTTGATCTATCCGTTGATTCAGCCGAGCTCAGAGCACTCGATGCTTCAACTTCTTGGGGGCAGATCTATAGCGATCTGACGAATCAAATCCAGTTAAGTGGTGATGATATGATGGGTAAAGAAATGAAGGCAAGTCTGTCTTCTAATGGGAACAAGAAGGTTCACCTCGATACCAGTTTTGGCAATGTCTACATTCGTAAAAAGTAGCTTTAAACGTTAATTACTCTTAATTACTGTTAATTCGATGATCCCGTGCAACATTTTGTTCGTAGAAATCATCTATAGTAGAGAAGCAACTGTTTTTGTAACCAACGAAGGTTATGCGAGTAGTTAATAAAAGAGATATGAAATGTTCGCCCAACCCAACCAATTTTCAGATACTATGATTCGTCAGGAAAAGGTTGCGATTAGTGGAGTGGTCTTCTATGTAGCAGCAAACTGTAAAAAGAAGCTGATGGAGCAGGTTGAGCTTATTCAATCACAACATTTTGGCATCACAGACGAAAGACTTGCAGAGCTATTACTAGAAAAACTCAAGGAAGAAGAATCTGATATGATCTGCGCTAAAATGGTTGAGGAGGTCATTCAAAAAGCAAAGCAATTAAGAAAACCTGATTAGTTTTTGATTTGAGGTGATTTAATTAAACAGGTGTTTTCTATCCAAGCCCTGACCTCAGTGTCAGGGTTTTTTGTTAACAACGGCTGTGCCTAACTGATAAACCGCCATGGCGTAAAGCTTGCTATGATTGTAACGAGTGATCACATAGAAATTGTAAAAACCAAACCAATGTTCTTCGCTTTCATCTTCATGATCAAGAATGATCAATGTCGCTTTTGGATCTCCTGAGATACTGTCTTCAGGTTGAATACCAATCGCAGTATAGGCTGAAAGCTGGTTCTTAGGTCTTAGCACCTGTTTGTTCAAGTTGCTTACCTCTCTTGTGAAATTAGCTTTCGTGGCAATTGGAGCCCCCTCTTGCCAGCGATGTACTTTGATGTAATTGGCAACGCTTGCAATGGCATCTTCTGCAGAATTCATCAAATCAGCATTTCCGCCTTCATCAAAACTTTTTGCATAAGCAATGTAAGAACTTGGCATAAACTGGGAGTAACCCATGGCACCTGCATATGAACCTTCTACCTCCAAGACATTAAGTCCTTCAGTATCGGCTAGCACCAAGAATTTTTCTAACTCAGATTTAAAGAATTTTGCTCGCTTTGGGTAACCAAAACCTAGTGTGTAAAGAGCATCGATCACTTTGTAGGAGCCTTTAATACGGCCATAATAAGTTTCAACGCCTATGATGCCGAGAATGACTTCAGGTGGCACTCCTGTGTCTTCAGAGACCTTTGTAATAGCATCTTCATGTTCATTCCAGAAAGAAACACCCGCAGAAATCCTTTCATCAGTCATGAATATCTTTCGATAGCGCTCCCAGGTCATAGTACCTTCAGCAGGTCGACTGATTTTATCGATGATCTCTTGTTGAAAACTCGCTTCCTTCAATATGTTCAATACCTCCTCAGCAGGTTTTCCATGCTCCTTCTCAAATTGCTTAGCAAAGTTCTGAAGGTCCAATTCACTGACTTGAGCCGTCAAAGTTATGCTTAATAAGAGGAAGAAAATAAAGACTGAAGACTTCATAAGAGATATTTGTTGTGAATATATACGGCATTTCGCAATGAAAAAACGCTTATTTGTTCTATGTCCTTTAACGAAGAGAAAATCCGAACGCTAAGAGAACAAACAGATGGAACGCAAAAAGTGATCCACCTTAATAATGCGGGTGCTTCTTTGCCGCCAAATGAAGTTCGAAACGCTGTGATCTCTTATTTGGAGGAGGAGGCTTTAATTGGTGGCTACGAACTTCACTCAAAGAGACTGAGTGAACTTAATGACACATATTCGAACATCGCCAGACTGATTGGCGCTAGTGATACTGAAATTGCACTCGTTGAGAATGCAACCGTTGCTTGGAACTCAGCATTCAATGCCATCGATTGGCAAGAAGGAGATGAAATCATCTGTAATCGTTCAGATTATGCCAGCAACTATTTGGCTTATTTACATCAACCTGAACATCCGATAATAAAGGTCATTCCAACGAAAGACAATGGAGATGAAGATCTGGAAGCATTGGGAGATATGATCTCATCGAAAACAAAATTGGTCTCTATTACCCACATGCCTACTAATTCGGGGCATTTAGCACCTGCAGAAGAGATCGGGAAGATCTGTAAAGAAAATGGAGTATTGTTCTTGTTAGACGCATGCCAAACTATTGGTCAATACCCATTGGATGTAAAAAAGCTGAATTGTGATATGCTATCGGCCACAGGACGTAAGTATTTAAGAGGGCCAAGAGGAACTGGTTTTCTATATGTAAATCAGAATGTCTTAACCAAACTAATTCCAGTAGCCATTGACTTGCATTCGGCACAATGGACAGAGGAGAAAGCTTATGAATTTAGGTCAGATGCTAAGCGTTTCGAAAATTGGGAAGGCAATAGGGCAACACAAATGGGTTTAAATGTTGCTGTACAATATGCTAGAAAAGTAGGCTTAGAAGAAATTTGGCTGCGTATTCAACAGTTAGCTTCAGTAGTGAGAGCCAAAATGAAAGGATTAAGTCATGTGCATTGTCATGATCAAGGGAGTGTATTAGGGGGGATTGTCTCTTTTACCGTGGATGGCCTGTCAGCAGAGGAAGTAAAGCATGCGCTCTTGGCTAAAGGTATCAACGTAAGTTGGAATGACGTTACCAATACAAGGCTAGATATGGAAGCCAAAGGCCTTAAAGAGATTGTGAGATGCAGCGTTCATTATTACAACACAGAAGAAGAAATAGATCTTTTTATAGAAGCCTTAAAGAAGCTTTGCAATTAGCTCCTTGAGGATTTTAGCAGCAACCATAGCAGTAACACCATTAAGGTCTCTATCTGGGTTGTATTCTACTAGGTCGATTCCTACAATGTTTAAGTCAAGATCTTGTATAATGTCCAATGCTTTACGCGTGCTGTAGCCACCAGGTTCGTGATGAGATACTCCAGGAGCAAAGGCTGGATCAAGGACATCCATATCAAAACTTAGATAAATGGGTCCACTCAGGTCGAGCCCTTTCAGGTCATGACGGGTTTTCATTGTGTTTACTGTTACGCCAAACCTTTCTGCTTGCTCAGCTTGATGTTGGGTTAATGTGCGAATACCTACTTGGGTGAGTTCTTGGGCAAGGCCATTTTCCATGATTCTGGCAAAAGGGCAAGCATGAGATAGCTTATTGCCATCCAATTCATCATATAGGTCACCATGTGAATCAAAATGAAGGATACTCAATTGTGGATATTGCTTCGCCATAGCCTTCATGATCGGGTAAGTGATGGAATGATCACCACCTAAACTGACCGGGATGGCACCATTGCTGAGTGCTTTACTGACAGAGGCTTCTATAGACCAATAGTCAGTAATTTCAGCGTTTCCACACCATTTGATCCTTGGGTGTTCGTTTAGATCAATCACTGACTCAGTAAAAAAATTGGCAGAATCAGACTCTAAAGCTGAAATGATTTCTTCAGGAGCCTTAGCCGGTCCTTGAAGAAAAGATGAGTTATTGTCAAATGGAAACCCAATGATCCCTATATCATTGGGTTTGAGCTTGTCTAAGGGGGTTCTTAACAGACTCATTATTTCTTACCCCAGTTGTCTCGCAAAGTGACGGTTCTATTGAAAACAAGTTTTTCGGCTGTAGAATCCTTGTCAACAATAAAATAACCTTGTCTTTCAAACTGAAATTGATCACCAATTTTGGCGTTTGCCAGACTTGGTTCTAAAACTGCATTTTCAATGACTTGGAGTGAATCAGGATTCAAATGATTCATGAAGTCATCATCAATAGTATTTAGATTTTCTGTTTGGAAAAGTCTATCATATAGTCTGATCTCTGCTTTTACTGCATGTTGGGCAGAAACCCAGCCTAATGTGCCTTTTACTTTCTTTCCACTCGTATCATGTCCACTGCGTGTTTCTGGATCGTATTCGCAGTAGATCTCTTCAATACTCCCGTCATCAGCTTTTTTATATCCTGTGCACTTTACAATGTAGCCGTACTTTAGTCTTACTTCTCGATCAGGACCAAGCCTGTACCACTTTTTAGGTGATGGTGGGTCCTCCTTGAAGTCAGCTTGATCGATATAAATTTCTCTAGTAAGCGGCATTTCTCTTTTACCCGCACGCTCATCTTCCGGATTGTTGACGGCAGGCATCATTTCCACCTTGTCTTCAGGCCAATTAGTGATGACTACTTTTAGTGGGTCCTGGACACCGAACACACGATTAGCTTTTTTATTAAGGTCTTCTCGCACGGCATGCTCCAATAGAGCTACATCTGTAATACCATCTCTTCGAGCTACACCTACACGATGTGCAAAATTCTTAATAGAGTCAGGTGTATAGCCTCTGCGTCTTAAAGCAGAAATCGTGGGCATGCGTGGATCATCCCAGCCATTCACTTTTCCTTCTTCTACCAATTGCAAGAGTTTTCTTTTACTAACTATTGTGTAGCTCAAATTCAGTCGAGCAAATTCTGTTTGCTCTGAAGGGAAAATCTCAAGGTTTTCGATAAACCAATCATATAAGGCTTTATGGTCTCGGAATTCGAGTGTGCAAAGACTGTAGGTCACTTGTTCAATAGAATCAGACTGACCATGGGCAAAATCGTAGTTTGGATAAATACACCAATCGTCCCCCGTTCTATGATGTGTAACCTTCTTGATTCGATAAATAATAGGATCTCTCATGTGCATATTAGGAGAATCCATATCGATCTTCGCTCTCAGCACACAAGCTCCCTCTTCATATTCTCCTGCACGCATTTTCTCGAAGTCTGCAAGATTCTCTTCAATACTTCGGTTTCTATAAGGGCTTTCGATACCATGGGTTGAAGGTGTTGTTTTGCCTGCACTGATCTCTTCTGCAGATTGATGATCGACATAGGCCAAACCTTTTTCGATCAGTTTGACAGCATAGCCATAGAGCGTTTCGAAATAATCAGAAGTGAACAAGGGTTTGTCGCCATATTTATATCCCATCCACTCAATATCTTTGATAATTGAGTCTACATATTCTAGGCTTTCTTTTGACGGATTGGTGTCATCGAAACGTAAGTTGCATTGGCCATTATATTTCTGAGCTAGACCAAAGTTGAGGACAATAGACTTGGCATGACCAATATGTAGGTAACCATTAGGTTCAGGAGGGAACCGGGTTTGGACAAAGGAATTTTTTCCCGATTTCAAATCCTTTTCGATCATCTGTTCGATGAAATTCAATGAAGTTTTTTCCGTTTCGCTCATCTGCTTTGACTTATGCTGCAATTTTAGTGAAAAGCATTGATTCAGCCGAAGGGCATAAAAATTATCTTTGATAAAATAAATTAATACTGGCGCTCTTTGTTATCGTCAATTTGTGGACAAACCTGTGGACAACTATGTGGACAACACTGTGTATTAAGAGGTGGGAAACTTGTTGAAAACTAGAGGGTTAGATTGTTTGCGTGTAAAATTATTCAATATACCTTAGGTCTACCAAGTGAGGGATAAAGTTCTGAAACTTAGTTTCAATCTCTCTTCGGGGGAAGCTCGAAAAAATGTAGTGAAAGACCTGAGCGCAAGCAATATGGTTGAAACGGTAGACACAAAGATGTGCATGGTAGTAATTTATTATTGCCAAATCTGTAGAAGGCATCAGGGACTTATGCAGATTAAGATCACTCGTTGAAAGGGAGTAATCAAAGACGTTTTCAAGATCTTTCTTAGGAAAGTGATTAAAACTGAAGCACATTAATCGAAAGCCTATGGCTTGCGATTTGAACATGTTTCTCTTGTGTCGGCTGGGAAGCTTCGGCTTTTGGTGGTTTTTCGAAATCACGGTGCAAGAACAAACTTTTGGGTTTGGATTTGACACTCAGTCCCTCTGATGGGCAAACTGCAAAGCTGCATTCTTTGAAGTAGTGCTGTGCACCTTCAACGAGCGATGCCGAACGAGATAGAGTGAGCGATGGTTGGCTTAGGCTAATTGAAGCAAACGAAAGATCTTAACAGTAACTTGGCATG
The DNA here is from genome assembly GCA_965659985.1 of Roseivirga sp. Classification (GTDB taxonomy): domain Bacteria; phylum Bacteroidota; class Bacteroidia; order Cytophagales; family Cyclobacteriaceae; genus Roseivirga. Next base: position 10,322 of record CBFHYE010000038.1, read on the forward strand.
CTGCTGTGATTTCATCATGGCAGGATGAGTGGGGGCGAGCGATCGTCCCCCGCTTTTGTTATTTGGGGGTATTTGAAAAAATACTGGAAGACCACTGGGGAGTGGTCTTTTTTTTTGCCCTATACTAAACATTTACTTCTGCCGCTCGTTGTATAGCTAAATTAAATAATAGTAATACTATTATATTTGAGTACTAAGCTTTAATGAATGCTTTTACAACTGAAGATAAGTGAGAAGATTTTTTTGAGAGACCCTCAAGAAACTGAGCTAGGTCGTAAGATCATCAATCAATCTATTGAAATGATCGATAAGCTTGGAATAGAGGCTTTTACATTCAAAAAACTATCACGGAAAATAGATTCAACAGAAGCGTCTATTTATCGGTATTTTGAGAATAAACATAAGCTGCTTGTCTATCTTATTGCCTGGTATTGGCATTGGTTAGAATACAGGTTGGCTTTTAGTATCCAAAATATTTCAGATCCAATGGAACGTTTAAAAAGAACGGTAAAGCTCATCACAGAGGAAAAACTTTATGATGAGCTATTTCAAAATGTTGATGAAAATGCGCTACAACGAATTGTGATCAATGAGTCTGATAAGACCTTTTTGACCAAAAATGTAGATGAATATAATAAGAGTGGTGCTTTTTTAGCCTTTAAATCTCTTTGTGATAAAATCGCTGACATTATTCTAGCCATTAATCCTGATTATCTATTTGCACATACATTGGCGAGTACATCTTTGGAAGCGGCACACCATCAGATTTTTTTCCACGACCATTTACCGAGGTTGACAGACCATCACAAGTTAGGGAATGATCCATACGAGCAGAATTATTCCTTCATATTGGAAATGATCAACAAAACCATCAGCAAGTAAAAATGAATAGTCAACAAATAGCGAATGTAATCAAGAATGTGAGCTTAATTCTTGGTGATAATCTGGAAGAGGCCCTCTATCAAGGCTTAAGTGCTACCCAAAGGGAGTACAGTGTTGATGAGATACAGGAGTTTAAAAGAGACCTTATCGATGAGGCGAACACCGTCAAATTGGTACTCTTAGATCAACCTTTGCCCAAAGAAGAGCTCAAAGAGTTTCTACATTCCATAGAAATACCTTTGGTGGCTTTCAGATATACCGGTGACGGTTTTGCACCTGTAGTTATATCCAAGAAAAAGAAAGAAAGCTTCCAAGTCATCGAATTTGGTGATACAACTATGGAAGAACTCGATATCGAGGATCTCGAAGATTCTTTGATTCTAAATGAAGATGGGGAGCTCATGATTATGGGCGCATTTAGCTATAAAAGCTTGGTTTCTGATCATGATGAAACTGGTGAGCCAGTCAAGCTTACCCCTGTAACAAGACTTTTCAGACTCTTAGGGGCAGAAAAGAAGGATATTTTTTACGTTTTCGTTTATGCTGCATTTGTTGGTATTGTCTCCTTAACGCTTCCATTAGGTATTCAAGCTACTGTTGAGCTCATTTCGGGAGGTGTAGTTTTTAGCTCCATTTATTTGTTGATCACTCTTGTGCTTATAGGAGTCTTGGCTGCTGGAGGACTTCAGATCATGCAAATCACTATTGTTGAGTATCTACAAAGAAGAATATTTACTAAGGCCGCATTAGAGTTTACATTTAGAATACCTCGGTTGAAGCACGAAGCATTGTCGAAGATTTATATACCTGAATTGATCAATAGATTCTTTGATGTGCTGACCATACAAAAGGGACTTCCAAAACTTTTGGGAGACCTCATGTCGGGTGTCATTCAGATCTTGTTTGGATTGGTGCTGCTTTCCTTTTATCACCCTTTCTTCGTCTTTTTCGGATTGGTGTTGGTACTTACGCTGCTATTGATCTTCAGACTGACTGGTCCAAAAGGCCTAAAGTCTTCGATCAAAGAATCTAAGTTTAAGTACAAGGTTGTTTATTGGTTGGAAGAGATCGGTAGAACTCTTAATTCATTTAAAATTTCAGGTAATAGTAATTTACCCTTAAAAAAGACAGAGTATAACGTAAACAATTATTTGATCAACCGGAAAGTACACTTCAAGGTACTGGTCTCACAGTACTTTTATATTATTCTTTTTAAAGCGGCAATAACTGGTGGATTGTTGATAATCGGTACTAACCTTGTCATTAGTAGAGAAATTACACTGGGTCAATTTGTAGCCTCGGAAGTAATCATTATTCTAATTCTGAACTCGGTAGAAAAGATCATTACCTATATGGACGTGGTCTATGATATGCTAACAGCCGTGGACAAGATCAGTCAGGTGACCGACCTACCTTTGGAAAAGGCTGGTGGAATAGATCTTACTGATAATCAAACCCAAGAAGGCTTTGATATTGTGATCAAGAATCTGTCTTACACCTATAATGATTCTAAAACAAAGGTGCTCAAGGATATCAATTTGAGCTTTAGTTGTGGGGATAAAGTATGTATAGTTGGAGGGAATGACTCTGGCAAAACAACACTAACCAGAACCATTTCCGGTTTGCATCAAGATTATGAAGGTATGATCACTGTAAATGGTTATAGTTTACGTGATTTAGATTTAACCAACCTTAGAGATAAGGTGGCTAAAAATATCTCCGAAGAAGACCTTTTTGAAGGTACTATCATGGATAATATTACTATCGGAAAGCCTTCAGTGACTACTAAGGAAGCCGCTGAGGCTTTGCAGGCGGTCGGTCTTTCTGATCAGGTGAATATGTTGCCGAATGGTATGAAATCAGAAATTATTGGAGGAGGGAAGGGCTATTCCTCGTCTTTCATTAACAAACTGATTTTAGCGAGGTGCTTGGTCAAAAAGCCAAGACTTATGATCTTAAATGATTTTTTCACCATGTTTCAGAGATCTGAAAAAGAGCGATTGATTGATCTGGTGATCGATCGAAGCCCTTGCACGCTGATCGCAGTAAGTAACGATCCGCAGGTAATGTCGGCTTGTAGCCGTATAGTGATCCTAGAGGCTGGAAGAATAAAGGCAGAAGGTACTTACGAGTCGCTTTTGAAAGAAGGTTTGTTGAACGATTTAATAAAGGTTTAAGTCATGCTGAATATTTCTGAAAATTCAATCAGAGCCCAAGTAAAGGAAAAAAGCCTTTTGTTTCGGACTTTAAAGACTCCTGATTCAGGTAAGACAGTAGCTAAGATTTTGTTATCTGTTACTTTTTTATTCTTCGTTCTGCTCTTTCTGCCTTGGCAGCAGAACATTCGAGGGACTGGAAGTTTAACAGCTTTTTCTCCTGGAGAACGACCACAGTCAATTGAAACAGCTATTGCAGGCAGAATAAGTGCATGGCATGTTACAGAGGGAGATTTTGTTAATAAAGGTGATACCATACTTACTTTGGCTGAGATCAAGGATAAGTACTTTGACCCTGAGTTATTAGAAAGAACCCAATTAATGATTGATGCCAAAGAATCAGGGATTATCTCAAAACGTAAGAAGGTAGATAACCTAAGGAGCCAAATAGGCGCTTTAGAAAAACTTTTGGACGCAAAAGTTGAGCAGGCGGAGAACAAGCTTATTCAGGCCCGATATAAGTTAACTTCTGATAGTATTGACTATGAAGCAGCAAAAATCCAATTCGATAATCGTAAAAACATTTTTGAGAGGATTACAAAACTCTACGAAGCGGGTAACAGAACGTTGACTAAATATCAAGAAGAGGAATCCAAATTTCAGCAGTCAAGGAATAAAGTGGTTAGTGCTGAAAACAAATACTTAGAAAGTCAAACAGAATTGATCAATGTTGAAGTAAGTATATCAGCAACCAGATCTGAATACTTAGAAAAGATCAGTAAGGCACAGAGCGACTTGAATAATACAGAGGCCGATATTTTTGCGTCACAGGCTGACTTGACCAAGATGCGTAATCAGTTGACCAATTTGACGATAAGGAATGATCAATATCAGATGATTGCTCCACAAGACGGTTACATTGTTCGTGCAATGAAAGCTGGAATCGGAGAAACCATTAAAGAAGGTGAATCTGTCGCGCAAATCATGCCTCAAAACCCAGAAATGGCGGTTGAAATGTATGTTAATGCCATGGATGTACCTTTTTTGTCAGACGGCAGAGAGGTGAGAATAGAATTTGATGGTTGGCCAGCACTACAGTTTTCGGGTTGGCCAAATGTATCAGTAGGTACATTTGGAGGCATTGTCAGGGTCATAGATAGAGTAAGTAGTAAAGCTGGTAAGTTTAGAATTTTGGTTACTCCTCATCCAGATCAAGAGCCATGGCCAGAGGAGCTTAGAATGGGATCAGGAACAAAAGGTTGGGTGATGCTTGATGATGTTCCAGTTTGGTACGAAATCTGGCGTCAATTGAATGGTTTTCCACCAAGTTTATATGATGCGCCTACAGAAGAGGAAGCTGATAAGGGAAAAATGGAGGCTAAAAAATGAGGAGAGCCATATTTTTCTTAGGACTAATAGGATTTGCCATACAACTAACTGGGCAGGATATAAAAGTTAAATCTTTAGATGAAATACTTAGGCCTGTCGATACCCTAGAGTTTTTTACAATTGAGGATTTTGCCTCGTTGATCATTGCTAATCACCCAATTGTCAGGCAAGCGCAGATGATGACTGACAACGCACTTGAAGAAGTACGACTAGCTCGTGGTGCATTTGACCCGAAGTTAAAGGCGATGTGGGATGTGAAGCGATTTGATGAAAAGAACTACTGGAACAAGCTAGAGAGTGAGTTGAAAATCCCCGTTTGGTTTCCAATAGATCCTAAGATTGCGTTCAACAGGAATGAAGGTCAATTTCTAAATCCGGAAAATGCCATACCTCAAGGCGATGACTTTATGCAGATCACAGCAGGTGTAAGCTTGCCGATTGGTAAGGGCCTATTTATTGATCAGCGTAGGGCAGATGTGAAACAGGCTGAATTATTCACTCAATTGACTGATGCAGAGCGGATAAAAATGATCAACAAGGTGCTTTTATCTGCGGCAAAGGCATATTGGGCCTGGTTCTATCATTATTATGATTTTAGGCTGGTAGACGAAAGTATGGCCATCAGTGAAGAGATTTATAGGCGCGTAAAGGTTGACTTTGAGTTCGGAGAAGCAGCTGTAGTGGATACAGTCCAAGCAGCCATTACTTATCAAAATAGAATGAGTGAACGTCAAGAGGCCCTCATTAACTACAGACGCGCATCCTTGACCTTGAGTAATTTTCTTTGGAATCAAGATTTTGTTCCTTTAGAACTCGGTGATCACATGATCCCAAACCTGGATGTAAATTCATTGCGCTTTAATGAAATACCTTTAGATTCTTTGGCAACACAAGCTTTAATTCAGCACCCTGAATTAAGAAAATTTGGCGTTAAGCTACAGCAGCTCGATGTTAGTGAAAGACTGGCTAAGGAAAATTTAAAACCAAGAATTGATTTAAACTACAATTTCATCAATGCGCCAGTTTCTCCTAATGGTAATTCTTCGGGAATAAATTTTACTGATAATTATAAGTTCGGAGTAGCATTTGAATTTCCAATTTTTTTGAGGAAGGAAAGGGCCAAACTGAGACAGACAAGGATTAAGATCGATCAAACAAGTTTTGAACGTGATTTGAAACAACAAGAGATCGTGAATGGGGTAGCCGCTGCATACTTCGATTTGAGCAATTCTCAAGAGATGATTCGTATCATACAAAGTGCTGTTCAAAATTATCAAATTCTCTTAGAAGCAGAACTTCTCAATTTGGAACTAGGAGACAGTGATTTATTCAAAATTAATTTTCAACAAGACAAACTCCTTGAAGCACAAGTGAAATTATTAAAACTGGTCTCTGATGTGGAAAAGGCTAGGGCTGAGCTTTATTGGGCTGCTGGATTTGATTATTTGAAATTTGAAGCTCCGCAAGAACCAATTGAGTCGAATTAAGTATCTTTGTGCAGAATACAAATTAAGAATATGGAAAGACAGCAGGTTACCGCTAAAAGATCATTAACTCAGGAGACTGAAGATTTACTCAATAAACAAATTCAGAAAGAGGCAGAATCATCCGCTTCTTATTTATCAATGGCTTCATGGTGTGAAATGACAGGATATGAGAATTCAGCCGAATTCCTGTATATGCATTCTGAAGAGGAAAGAGGGCATATGCTCAAGCTTTTCCACTACATTAATGAAGCAGGAGGTCATGCTATACAGCCTGAAATCACAAATATTAAGCACAATTATACGTCATTAAGAGAAGTTTTTGAAGAAACACTTCAGCATGAAATTGCTGTGACAAATTCTATTAATGAGATCGTTGATCATTGCTATGGTATTAAGGATTTCACGACAATGAATTTCCTGAATTGGTTTGTAGAAGAACAAAGAGAGGAAGAGACCCTGGCCCGTAGAGCTGTCGAATTGTTCGACCTGATCGGTGAAGATGGTGTTGGTTTATGGACTATCGATAAAGAGATCTTGAGCTTGGGAAAAGAAGCTGCCGCCAACGATGGCGAATAATTACGTTATTCATTAAGAGTATATAAAGCAGCTTTAAGCTGCTTTTTTTATTTGTTCAATCTGACTTTTGTCATATTGTATTGTAACAATTGTGACAATATTGATGGGCAATTAGTGCTAACATTACTTAGTTAAAAAAAACCATCGATTATGTCTAACCATCATCAAATTATTGTTATAGGAGGCGGAACAGCAGGTATTATGGTTGCTGCCCAATTAAAGCGAGCAAATAAGTCTTTAAATATCGGACTTATTGAACCTGCTGATACCCATTATTATCAACCTGCCTGGACCTTGGTAGGTGCCAATACTTACGATTTTGACAAGACCGCCAGACCCATGGCTTCATTGATTCCTGATGGTGTCACTTGGATCAAAGAATATGCTGACCAATTTGACCCTGAGAACAACTTGGTCAAAACTAAAGAGGGCAATGAGTTTACTTATGACTATCTAGTAGCCGCTCCTGGTATTAAAATGGATCCAAGCTTGATAGAGGGACTTCCTGAAGCTTTAGATAAAGGAGTAGTTTGCAGTAACTATACTGACCCTAAGCATACTTGGAATGTGTTGAAGAATTTCAAAGGAGGTAATGCCATTTTTACTCAGCCTACAACGCCCATCAAATGTGGAGGTGCTCCTCAAAAGATCATGTACTTAGCGGCTGATTACTTTAAAAAGAATGGGCTTCTAGATAAAACCAATGTGGTTTTTGGTACCCCAGGCACAATAATTTTTGGAGTACCACAAATTGCAAAGACTTTGATGGAAGTTGTTGATCGATATGGTATTCACTTTAAACCCTTTTATGCACCAGTAAAGATCGATGGAGCTAACCAAGAAGTAACATTTAAGATCACTGATCTTGAAAAGGGTGATGCCGAATTTGCTTCAAATCCAAAGATCAATGCTAAAATGGAAGGCGAAGATAAGATTGTTATGCCTTTTGATATGCTTCATTTGGCTCCACCACAAACTTCTCCTGATTTTGTAAAGAACTCTCCGTTGGCGAATGAGGGAGGTTGGATAGATGTGAATATTGAGACACTACAGCACGTACGTTATCCAAATATATTTGGATTGGGTGATGCCGCTGGTTTGCCTACCGCAAAAACAGGTGCAGCCATTAGAAAACAAGCACCGATCGTAGTGGCCAATATTCAGAAATTGATGGCACAAGACTCAATTACAGACATGAAATATAATGGTTACTCTTCATGTCCATTAGTTACAGGTTATGGTAAAATGGTGTTGGCTGAATTTGATTATGATAACAACTTCACCCCAGATCCTCAGCTCAAACAAATGCTGGTCTTTGATTCTTACAAAGAACATTGGAGACTTTGGATGTTGAAAAAATATATGCTTCCCTATCTTTATTGGAACAAAATGATGAAGGGAAAACAAGTCTAGACTTTAATAAGCATATAAGTATGGAAGATCGTATCAAGCAGGTATTGCTCTCTGCAAATTTAGAGAATGCCTTGGTTGAAGAGGTAATACAGTCAGGGCGCCTTAAGAAGGTACGAGAAGGACAATTATTAATTTCTCCTGGTGCTGCTGCTACACAAATGCCATTGGTGATTTCTGGTACGCTTAGAGTAATGCGTGAGGATGCTGAAGGCAGAGAGATATTTCTTTATTATCTAGAAGGAGGAGATGCCTGTGCGATGAGTATCTCTTGTTGCTTGGGTACACAGATCAGTGAATTCAAAGTACTGGCAGAAGATGAGGCCATCGTTTGGATGGTGCCGATGCAAAACATTGATGTTTGGATGGTCAAGTACCGAAGTTTCAGGAAATTCATCTTTGACTCTTATCATGATCGCTTCGACGAAATGTTGAGCACGATCGATAGTATTGCCTTCATGAATATGGATCAGCGCTTGATGAAGTATCTTCTAGATAAAAAGCAAAGCTCAGGATCATTTGTCATTAATAAGACACATGAAAAGATCGCGCAAGAGCTCAATACTTCTCGAGTAGTGGTCTCTCGCTTGCTGAAAAAACTAGAAAGAGAAGAGCGCATAGAACTGCATCGCAATAGGATAGAAGTGTTATAGCGAAGCGACTCGCTCTCTGTACTTTACAGAAGCCCAAAAACCAATCATTCCAAAAAGGGCCACCACGCCAAACAGGTATTGATGGCCGATTGCTCCAGGGTTATTATCTAGGATGACTCCCATGAGCGGTCCGAAAAAGATGTCTGGTGTATAACCTATGACTGAGACCAAACCAACCGCACTACCGGTTATGGCTAAAGGTAGTTTTGCCTCTTGGAAAAGGGCGTAGTATAAACCTCTTAATCCATAAATACCCAAGCTCACGGTCGCAATATGAATGAGTACAAGGAGAGTCATGTTCTGATTTAAGATTCCAGACAATATGATTACACTGCCAATGGTCATGATCAAAAAGCAGTAGCCAGTTACTTTTGAGTGAACAATGCGATCTCCAAAGTAACCTGCTGCCAATGCGAGGGATACCTAAAAGAATCTAGCAAGAAGTCGAGATATCAAAGGAGAATTAGAATCGACTAATGGAGCCACTTGGGGCTACTTGGTATATCGTTTGGCTCAAATGCATGATGAGCTTGGAGAGACTGAAGATGCAATTAAATACTACAGCATTTTTATTGAGGCTTATAAAATCTCAGATGACAAGTATCAAACTTGGGTTGATGATTCATTCAAAAGGTTGTCTGAATTATCTGGTACACCTGAACAAGAGCTACGGTCTGGGGCAGAAATTCTCGATTAGCAATAAATATTTTTGTCTGTAACAATCGTTACCTTGAAATATAATGAGGTCAGATACTTTTGCCCTTGATCAACGAGCGTTTCTATGAAGCAATATTTTCCAATTCTTGACTGGCTTCCCAACTACCAAAAGTCATGGTTGAGTGGCGACCTTTTCGCAGGTTTAACGGTGGGGGTAATGCTTATTCCGCAGGGTATGGCTTACGCACTAATAGCCGGTTTACCGCCTGTATACGGTTTGTATGCTTCGGTAGTCCCTCAATTGATCTACGCTATTTTTGGTACATCTAGGCAATTGTCTGTGGCACCTGTAGCGATGGACTCCCTACTTGTGGCTACAGGGGTTTCTGTATTGGCAGCAGAGGGGTCTGAGGCCTACATCACGTTCTCCATCATGTTAGCATTTTTGATGGGTCTGACACAATTATTGCTAGGGGTCATTCGAATGGGATTCATTACCAATCTTCTCGCAAGGCCAGTAATCAGTGGCTTTACTTCTGCAGCGGCACTCATCATTGGACTTAATCAACTCAAATACCTCATAGGGGTAGATATTGAAAAAAGTAATCAGGTGGTGAGTATTGTGATCAATGCTGTCAAATCGATAGAATTCACGCATTTGCCTACATTAATCATCGGTATTGCCGGTATTGTCCTCATCAAATCTTTAAAGAAATTCGCGCCAAAAGTACCTGGTGCCTTGATGGCAGTGGTCCTCGGGATCTTGGTGGTCTCATTTATGGGGCTAGATCAAAAAGGAGTGAGTATAGTCGAGGAAGTACCCAGTGGTTTACCTCAATTGATCATGCCTGATCTAAGGTTAGAAACTATTCAGAAACTTTTGCCTCTAGCACTAACGATCGCAGTTGTCGCCTTTATGGAAGCATATTCTGTAGCTAAAGCGATCGAGGCGAAAAGAAGAGATTATAAAGTATTGCCTAATCAAGAATTGATTGGTTTAGGCGCAGCCAATTTGATCGGTTCCTTCTTTCAAAGTTATCCTGTAACTGGAGGGTTCTCAAGATCTGCCGTAAACCATCAAAGCGGAGCCAACACTCCATTGTCCTCAATTATAAGCGCGGTACTTGTGGCCTTGACTTTATTGTTTTTGACGCCTTTATTTTACGATCTACCCCACGCTATTTTAGCTGCGATTATCATGGTAGCCGTTTCTGGTTTGATCGATTTTAGCTATGTGAAGGAATTATGGCAAACGAACAAAGTAGAATTTGCCTTATTGATGGCCACCTTCATTATTACGCTACAATTTGGGATGGTACCGGGTATTGTTGGTGGTATTGTGCTTTCAATACTCATCTTATTATTCAAGGCGGCTAACCCACACATGGCCATTTTAGGTAAAGTAAAAGGACTTTCTGAATACCGTAATATCAATAGATTTGATGGCTTAGAACAGTGGCCAAATGTATTGATCATAAGAATTGATGCGCCCTTTGCTTTCGTGAATATTCAAACGATCAAGGACAAGATCTTGCATGAAATTGAGGGTAAGGAAGGAGAGAAGCTTTATGTAGTCATAGACGCTTCTTCAGTAGCCTATGTGGATGCGACAGCTGTGAATGGCTTGAGAGATTTGTTCTTTAGTTTAAAAGAGAAAGATGTAGATATTCTTTTTGCCGAAATGAGAGGCCCCGTTAGGGATGCCTTCTATCGGAATGCGCTTATTGAGGAAGATAAAGAGATGTTCTTTTTGACAACAGACGATGCAGTTAAATATTGCTTGTCTGAAGATCATAAAGCAGTTGGTGCTGAGTTCTCAACACAGCATAATTCATAATGTAACTTTGGTTACCCTAAAAAATTTATTTAGGAACGAAATTCGTGACACCATTGTATATCAATTAATCAGTTTAGAAAAAGTATAGTAATGAAAATAGATCAAATTTACACAGGTTGTTTGGCACAAGGTGCCTACTACATTGAAAGCAAAGGCGAAGTAGCGATTATCGATCCACTTCGTGAAACACACCCTTACATTGCGATGGCTGAGAAGAATCATGCCACGATCAAATATATTTTTGAAACGCATTTCCATGCTGACTTCGTTTCAGGTCACGTAGACCTTGCTCGCAAAACAGGAGCTGAGATCGTTTATGGACCAGGAGCAAAGACTGAATTCGATATTCACGAAGCTACCGATGGTGAGATCTTCGAATTGGGCGATGTAAAGATCAAGGTGTTACATACACCAGGTCATACTCCAGAAAGTTCTACCTACCTATTGATCGATGAGGAAGGAAAAGAACACGCGATCTTCAGTGGTGACACTTTGTTTATTGGTGATGTTGGTCGTCCTGACCTTGCGGTAAAGTCTGACTTAACGCAAGAAGACTTGGCAGCACTACTATTCGATAGCTTAAGAAACAAGATCATGACCTTGCCAGATGAGGTGGTGGTATATCCTGCGCATGGTGCGGGTTCTGCTTGTGGTAAAAACATGAGTAAGGAAACTACGGATCTTTTGGGTAACCAGAAGAAGAATAATTATGCCTTGAGAGCAGACATGACCAAGGAAGAATTCATCAAAGAAGTAACAACAGGTATTCTTCCTCCTCCTCAATACTTCTCTAAGAATGCCATGATGAACAAGCAAGGGGTAGATAGCTTGGATAATATCATGGAGAAAGGAAACGTGGCTTTAGACGTGGAAACATTCGAAGCAATGGCCAATCACGAAGGTGCTTTGGTATTAGATACCAGGCATGAAGATGATTTTAGAAAGAGCTTTATTCCAAATTCGATCTTTATCGGTATTGATGGCAATTTTGCGCCTTGGGTAGGTGCTTTGATCACAGATCTTCAGCAACCGATCATATTAGTGGCCGATAAAGACAGAGTTGAAGAAATCGTGACCAGACTGTCTAGAGTAGGTTATGATAATACTTTGGGCTATTTAGAAGGAGGCATGGAAGCTTGGAAAGCTGCTGGAAAAGAAGTGGATAGCATAGAATCGATCTCAATTGAAAACTTCAAAAAGATCGTAGATGAGGAGTCAACAAATATACTTGATGTTAGAAAGCCAGGTGAATACTTAGCAGAGCATATTCAAAAGGCTAAAAATACACCTTTGGATTTTGTGAATGACGAAATGCAAAGGGTTGATAAAGACACTAAGTATTACGTGCATTGCGCAGGTGGTTACCGTTCAATGATCTTCAATTCAATTTTGAAGTCTCGCGGTTATGAGCAGTTAGTGGATGTAGCAGGTGGTTTTGATGCTATTCTAGAAGCTGGTATTGAAGTTACAGATTATGTATGTCCTAGTACTTTGAATTAAGATGGAGAGTATAATAGAATTTATTCAACAGCCATGGCCCTGGTATGTAGCAGGGCCTGTAATAGCCTTTACCATGTTTATGCTGCTTTACTTCGGCAACAACTTTGGGCTATCTGCAAATTTGAGAACAGCCTGCTCAATTATGGGAGCAGGTAAAAAAGTAAAGTTCTTTGATTTTGATTGGAAGACCCAGTCATGGAATTTGATGTTTGTGGTTGGAACCATTATTGGTGGTTTTATCGCTCATCAGTTTCTATCGCCTGATGCAGCAGTTGCTATTTCAGAGAGTACTGCCGAAAACCTAAGAAGCTTAGGCATTGCAAACCCAGGTGCAGATATCGCACCCATGGAATTGTTCAGTTTTGAAGCGCTACTTTCAGTTAGAGGTATCATCATGTTAGTCGTGGGTGGTTTCTTGATAGGTTTTGGTACCCGTTATGCTGGAGGTTGTACTTCTGGGCATGCGATTAGTGGTTTGAGTGATCTACAGCCAGCTTCATTGTTGGCAGTGGTAGGCTTTTTTATTGGAGGTCTGATCATGACCCATCTCATTTTACCTCACCTCTTAACGCTGTAAATCATGAAGTTTTTAAAGTATATCCTATTAGGAATTGTATTTGGTATCACGTTTACCAAAGCAGAGATCGTTTCATGGTATCGCATCTATGAGATGTTCAGATTCGAGTCTTTTCATATGTATGGTGTCATTGGTTCTGCCGTGGTACTTGGAATCATTGTGGTTCAAGTTATTAAGAGACGCAAAATGAAAGACATCGCAGGCAATGAGATCGTTTTTAGTCCTAAAGCATGGTCTGTTCCACGCTATTTGATTGGAGGAACCATTTTTGGTTTAGGTTGGGCGATGACTGGAGCATGTCCGGGGCCGATGTTCGTGCTACTAGGTAATGGCGTTTTGGTTATTGCTGTAGTCATAGGATTCTCTATATTAGGTACTTATGTATACGGTCTCCTAAAGGACAAACTCCCTCACTGATTTGAAAAGACGTGTTTCATCGATTATTCTAGTGCTTTTTTTTGGACTAGGGCAGTATGCCTTTGCCCAAAAAGATTCACTTCCCTCTCGCTTTCAATGGGGAGGCTTAGCTACGCTTCGGTCAATGCAAACCGTCAA
>CBFHYE010000039.1:0-10982 GCA_965659985.1 Roseivirga sp.
AAGGCCATTGGCCATTTTGCCGAGGGTATTGGCACTGGCAGGTGCAATCATCATGACATCGGCCCAAAGACCTAATTCTACATGATTGTTCCATTCTCCCTGATCTCCATTCGTAAAGGAAGATAAGACAGGGTTTTTGCTCAGTGTAGAGAGGGTAAGCGGGGTAATAAAGGTTTTGGAGGCTTCCGTCATCACGACTTTCACCTCTGCACCGGCTTTTACCAGAAGCCTAACAAAAAAAGCAGCTTTGTAAGCTGCTATACTTCCGGTAATTCCAACCAATATTTTCTTACCCTTGAGCATGGAGAATTACTGCTCTTCAGCGTTCTCTTCAGCTTCTTTGTATCTGTGGTAGATCTCTCCATTCACAAACTCTTCAATGGCCATCGCGGTAGGCTTAGGCATTCTTTCGTAGAATTTAGAAATCTCAATTTGTTCACGGTTTTCGAAGATCTCTTCTAAGTTGTCAACAGTAGTGGCGAATTCAGCCAATTTGCTATTGAGCTCTTCTTTTACTGTGCCGGCAATTTGATTCGATCTCTTAGAGATGATGGCAATTGCTTCATAAACGTTGCCAGTTGTCTCTGCGAGTTTCTCAGTATCTCTTGTAATAATTGATGGAGTTGCAGCCATGTTAATCTATCGTTTTAATTCTGTTCAATTCTTCTTGTGATCGAGTGTAGTAATCTTCTACCAAACCCATATATGTGCTTTCGGGATATTTGATCTTAAATTCCTCGTAAAGCTCTGTCATGATATCGAAGCGCTCGCGCTTTTTACTTCGAATACTATTGTTAGCCAATTTAAAGCTAACATCTACTGACAGATAAAGTAGTTCTTCATTATAATCTGAATCCGGATAATCATTCTTGAAAGTTTCAAAAGTGGTTAAAGCGGCTTCTAAATAGTTTCTGTAAGATAGTCCCGTAGTCAATCTATAATAGAGCTTTGCTGTTTCATAAGCTTTCTTCTCAAAGCGAACCTGAAGCTCATCAATCATCCTGTTCGCATCTTCATAACGCTGGGAAGCAGGGTAACGGTTCAAAAAGTTTTGCATGGCCACTACGGCCTCTTCAGAACTGGTTTGGTCTAGGTTTGCGTCAGGTGCATCCAAGTACAAAGAGTAGGCCTCCATGTATTGGGCGTTTTCTGCGTATGGACTTCGGCCAAAGGTTCTATAAAACTCTTTAAACTGATAGGAAGCCAATTGATAGTAGCCCATGTAATACTCACAATAGGCCCAGTAATACTTAATCTTTTCGCCTTCTAATGAACCACGAAAATAAGGAGTGACTCTTTCTAAGTAGAGTTTAGCCTTGTCGTATTTCCCCTGCTCGTAATAGGCAATTGCTGCCTGATATAGTTCTTCGAAGTCATTTGTTCTTTCAATCTTGTTGATTCGCGCTGTGCTACAACTAGAGAGAAAGGCCAAAATGAGTCCAAAAAGAAAGATCTGGGCAGATTTTTTCATAAGCCTGCAAAGTTACTGTTAAGTTTTACAAATCCAATGGCTTTTGAGTCACATCAGTAAACAAAGAAAAGTGATTAAAAATGTAATAAAGACTGTTTAACGCTATTTAACGGTCGTACCTCAAATGCAACACCACCTCTCTCAACTTAGGTTTTTCATTTACTCGCCAAGAGAAGCCACGAAGGGTCTTTTCGGGATCTAAAATCTCGGTGGGCGGAACCAGTCGGCCATCAACATCGCGATAAGCGCGCAACTCAGAGACGAAATTGTCTTTGAAATAAATGCCCATGTTTGAACAGATCATTTTGTTCATAGAAGTAACACCGGGACTTTCTTGCACGAAGTAGATGCTTTCTCCATTACCATTAATATCGGTATGGTCTATGGCACCGCTGTTGAAAAACACATCCATTTCTCGGCCTTTGATCTGATTGAAGTTCTCTAAACTATCTTTGCTGATCACAAATGCGTTTTGTCTCAAGACCATTTTATCAACCGTGTTATTCTTAATCTCAATGTTCAAAGAGTCTGCGCTGATCTGAGAATCCTCACTCCAAATGACTGGGTCTTGGAACATATAAATAGTAGAATCCGTGAAATTGTAGCTCACAGAATCGGCAATGCCTTGCAAATTGCTTTTATAGAGTTGTGCACCATGGTAAGCCAGCAAATACTTTTGTTCCTCTTTTTGACTTGAAAAAAGCGTATCAGCTTTTATGAAAAGCGAATCGCCTTGGATCATTTTACGCAAGTAGGAGTTTTGGTATACTTTGCCATATTCTTCTGATTTATTGTAAATACCGATGTCCCCGAAAATGGTGAGGGAGTCGGCAACTGAATAAAGCTCAATGTTTTGATAGCCACGGTAGACCTCATTTAGGTCATCTACAATCAAGGTATCCGCTTTCATTGTATAGTCCACAGAGCGGATCTGGCCATCATAAACTTCAGCATACTGATTGTTCGCATCGTAGATCAATCCACTTTGAGAGATCAGTGTGTCGCCTTCAGGTGTAATGGCTTTTGTATAACCTTTGGTTACTGTTTTTTGTGTTAGGGTCTCGTAGAAGAGCGTGTCTGTTTCAAGGTCAAAATCTGGATTGATAACCCGAACAGAATCATAAAAATGTGCTTTTTCGGCATTTGGATAATATTCTCCTCTTAAACTCGTCACCTCGTTGTACGAATCGATCAATTTACCTCCTCCTTCATAATATCCGACTTCGGTTCTCCGGTCATAATCTAAATAATCGGTATATAGCACACCTGAGCTGTCACGAAGAATAACATTGTCACGCAGTTTGGCGATCTGGGTGGTGCCCTCGTATTCCATGTAATCACTCTTTACATTGATCGAATCTTCACTATCAATGATGTTGACATGCCCAAAAGCTTGAGCAGAGTTTACGGATTTATCGATGTAAGCAGAGTCGCAAAAAATATTGGTCGAACCTTGCACGATCCAAACATCTCCGATCAATTTTTGAATGGGTTTACCCTCAATGATGGCTTGGGAAAGCTTCTCTGCTCGTTTCAGTTGAATACGAGTTTGCCCCTCAAGTGAAAGACTTGAAAGAACTAGAATAAAAATAATGAGGTATCGCTTCATGTGTAAGAGCGCCAAAATTAGCGAATTGTCGTATTTTTGAACCATGCTAGATCGCTTTTTGCAGTTTATCAAAAAACATGCCCTATTTGATGAGAAGGATAAACTTTTGGTTGCGGTCAGTGGAGGAGTGGATTCTATGGTGCTCTGTGATCTGTTGATCAAGTCTAAATTCGATATAGGTATTGCCCACTGCAATTTTCAACTTAGAGGAGAGTATGCTGACCGTGATGAGGCCTTTGTTCAGGCTTATGCTGAGTCGTATCAAGTCCCTTTTTATTCTACAAGATTTGATACAAAGGCTTATGCCAAAGAAAACGGGATCTCAACGCAAATGGCGGCTAGAGATCTACGCTACTCGTGGTTCCGAAAGATAACGAAGAACGGGACTTATAACCGGTTGGTTACTGCCCATCATGTCAATGACATTGCAGAGACCATACTCCTAAATATTACACGAGGAACCTCAATTAATGGGGTGGCAGGGATTCCGATGTCTCAGAATGACACAGTAAGACCCTTGCTTTCCTTCACCAAATCAGAATTATTAGGTTATGCGATCAATAATGAGATAAAATGGAGAGAGGATGCCTCTAACAAGAACACCAATTACCAAAGAAATAAGATTCGTCACGAGGTTGTCCCGATTCTTCAAGAGATCAATCCCTCTTTTTTAAAACAAGCTCAGCGATTTGCCGAAAAAAATGAAGTAGTAAAGCAGCTTTTTGCCAAGCATATGCATCAACTCGAAGAGCAATTACTCAAGAAAGAGAGAGGTGTGGTGCAAATAAGTAAAGAAGAGCTCAAGAATTGTCAGGTATCGGCTTTTGAACTGGAGGAATTACTGCATCCATATGGCTTTAATTACGACCAGAGTGTAGCCGTTCTAGACACAATTGAGGGCTTATCTGGAACCAAATTTGAAACGGAAAGCCACGTGTTGATCATTGATAGAAAATACCTTTTGATCTCAGAAAGAAGAGATAGGGAAAACGTTGTCTTCGAAATTCAAGCAGAAGATAGTTCATTTGAAACTGACGTCCTATATACTATCCAGATCAAAGAGGAACCAAATCTTATTATCGATACAAGTCCAGAAAATGCCATGCTAGATTTCAGCAAGCTCAAATTTCCTTTAACCATGAGGAGATGGCAACAAGGCGACCGATTTAAGCCATTGGGAATGAAAGGGGAGAAATTGGTCAGTGATTATTTGATCGATCAAAAGATCCCATTAAGTGAGAAGGATAAGGTTATGGTATTGACCTCAGAAGATCAAATCGTTTGGCTGGTCGGGCATAGAATTTCTAATGATTTCAAGATTACTGAGGAAAGCCCGAAGGTTCTACATATTCAGAGACAATCTTAGTGGAATAGTTAGCTGAAATATCCATAAGCGGGTTTTATTTGGTTGTTTCACTTGTTACCTTTGCACCCGTTAATTGAACGTCAATTTCAAACTAAGAACAATGAAAGTAACTGTAGTAGGTGCCGGAGCGGTAGGAGCCAGCTGTGCTGAGTACATCGCCATTAAAGATTTTGCCTCCGAAGTAGTATTGGTAGATATTAAAGAAGGCTTTGCTGAAGGCAAAGCTATGGATTTGATGCAAACTGCTTCATTGAACAATTTTGACACAAAGATCACTGGTGCAACCAATGATTATAGCGCTACTGCAGGTAGTGACGTTGCTGTGATCACTTCTGGTATTCCAAGAAAACCAGGAATGACACGCGAAGAGTTGATCAGTACCAATGCTGGTATTGTAAAATCAGTTGCTGAAAGTTTGATCAAGGAGTCTCCCAATGTGATCATCATTGTGGTATCAAACCCAATGGACACTATGACTTATCTGACGCATCAAGCTACGGGGCTTCCTAAAAACAGAATTATCGGAATGGGTGGTGCTTTAGATTCTGCTCGTTTTAAATATAGATTAGCTGAAGCACTAGATGCACCAATTTCTGACGTAGATGGAATGGTGATCGGTGGCCATAGTGATACGGGTATGATTCCATTAACGCGTTTGGCTACTCGTAATAGTGTACCAGTAAACAAGTTCATCTCAAGCGAGCGCATGGATGAAGTGAAGCAAGAAACTAAAGTCGGAGGAGCCACATTGACAAAGTTATTGGGTACATCAGCATGGTATGCACCGGGAGCCGCAGTATCTGCAATGGTTCAGGCTATTGCTCTAGATTCTAAGAAAATGTTCCCTTGCTCTTGTCTATTAGAAGGTGAGTATGGCCTTAATGACATCTGCATCGGGGTGCCAGCATTGATCGGTGCTAATGGTGTTGAAGAGATCGTTGAGATTGATCTGTCTGATGAAGAAAAAGGTGATCTCACCAACAGCGCAGATGCTGTAAGAAAAACGAACGGATTGCTTTAACCAGTGAACCTTAAGATAAATAAAGCCTCCATTTGGAGGCTTTTTTATGCGATAATAATTCGGACTCAATCAACTGGAGTACAATCATAGATAGTCTTTTCATCTACAAATACTTTGAAATTGGATTGATTTTGAATGGAGAGTGTTTCACTATTGCTAAGTTGTATACCTTGCGGAGAATAGAAAATAAGATACCCATTACCCTTATTTTTTGGTTTTTTACCTGGTTTTTTTGCAAGCCAGAATTCCTTTATAATTTCTCCCTCTCCATATCGGTTAAGACCTAAGTCCATCTCAACATGTTGAGACCCATCCTTAAAATACACTATGAACTCACCGAAGAGTTTACCCAAGATGTAATTTCTTTTTTCTTTCACTTCCCCGGTTGGATAATACTCAATGGCTTCACCATGTAATCTTCCCTCTAAAACAGAATATTCAAGTTTTATTTGGCCATTTTTATAGTGATCGATGATTGACCCAGTGACTCTTCGTTGATTATACGTATAAATGCCATTTCTAAACTGTAGATCAGAGATTTCAAATGATTTGGTATATGCATTGTTCATGCTTACTAAAATCATCACAAGGCTTATTGTGAGTTCCTTCACCATCTGCTTAGGCGTATAGTTTTATTAAAAAGACTATGCTAAAGTTGGTTGATAATTAATGAATTTGGAATAGAGAAAATTGCATGTTTCAGATTGAAGATTGATGGACATCACTTTGATTTTGCAATTTATATCTTTCGGTACTTTATGAAGATCACAAACGTTAACTTTGTAATTACTACACCACCATTAAAAAAATATTTAAGATTGGTCCATAAAAACATTTCAATTCTTGCGCTTATAGTTTTTTTCACGATTAGTGGATGCGACTTTGACAAGTTGAGTACTAACAATGAAGGTGTGATGTCTCTGATTCCAGAGACAGCGATAATTGGAGCTTATGCAAATGATCCTAAAACATTTGGCTCAGCATTGGCAGAGAGTCCAATGCTCAATGAGGGACTTCAAAATCTACTCAACTTCCAAAAAGCGGACCTATTTCATCCCGATTCCTTAGTTACTCTTGGCCTAAATTTGGAAGAATTATCAATTTCTTGGCATTCCGTTAGTGGAGATGCTCTGGCGCCTTTGGTCTTAATGCAAGCAGGTAATCTTCCCAACCAAAACCAAGTAAAAAACACCCTTTTAGCAGTTTTGAATGGACAGCAAGCGGACCTTTCCAATAAGTTACTTAACAATATTCAGATCTGGACATTAAGTGCAGGTGAGGTCAGAATATCTTGGATTTTGAAGGATGACCTTTTGGCTATTTCAACTTCGGAACTGTTGATAGAGGATGTGGTAAGAAGTGTTAATGAGACAAAGTATAGGATGTTCAAAGACCAAATTTTGGTAGCACAATCTGGTATTAAACTCTTTTTGAACGGTAGCCGATACAATGAACTGGCAAATAAGATTGGTAAAGTTACAAGTGAATTTCCATTGAAAGATGAGGTTCTTCTACTGAATGTTGAGGTCACAGAGAAGCGAATAGCCTATTCGGGAGAGGCATTTAGTGCAGGCCATTCTAATTTGAGTAATGAATTGATATTTGGACAATCATTTATGCCCCTTGAGGCAACAAAACTGGCCTGGCGGGGGACGGTTACTGGAGTGGAATCAAATTTATTGGATGACTTTTACGCCAGTTTGGCCTTTGAGATTTTTGATAAGCAAGAGAAATTATTTGTGCTTTCAGTAAAAGATCCACAAGCGCTCCAGTCTGCACTTGAAGAAAAAGCCATGAGTTTACTTCAACCTGAAGACTCAACGATTTATCAAGAGCAATACGCTTCAGAATTGATCGGTTTTATTGAAGATGATTATTTCGATCAGTATGTAGAAGCTGAAGAAAACTACTTGAGCAATGGTGCTTATTATTGTTTGGTAGAGGATGTTCTATTGGTTTCTCCAAGTGCAGATATGTTAAGAAAGAGTTTGGCGGCTCACTTTGATGAAATGACATTTGGTCAATCAGTCGAAAAAAGGGCATTTCTTGATGAACTGATCCAAGATAGCTACTACACCTCCGTGCTTGTTTTTGACCAATCTGACATCAAGGCCGATGACTTTAAAGAAACCTACCGTCCTTTGGTATTGGATTGGATAAACCAACTTTCCTATTCTGTTTTTCAGGTCAATGCCACGGCCAATAATTATTTAGTATCTGGGGAGGTGAGCTATTTTGAAAACAAAGGCATTGAAGCTGTTATAGATGATTCAGGCAATAGTTTGGGCGCAAATACCTTTTTAGATACGTTGTCCCACACGGGAGTTCATATCGTGCGAAATCATAACAACAACAATTTTGAGATACTTATCCAAGATCAGAAAAATCAGATTTATCAAATCGATCTTCAAGGCGCTATCAAATGGAAAATCGATCTTGGTGAGAAATTGGTCGCTGACGTGGTGCAAGTAGATTATTATAACAATCGTAAGCTGCAGTACTTATTGGTCACTGATTCTTTGATCCATATCATTGATAGAAATGGAAATGAGATCGATGGTTTTCCCAAGACACATGGCATTGAAAATGAGATCAACGGTTTTAGCTTGGTTGATTATGACAACACAAAACGATATCGCTATTTGATCTCTGCCGGAAGAGGTGAGCTTCGCTTGTTTGATAAAGAAGTAAATGCATTAGAAGGCTGGTCCCCAAGAGCACTGAACACAGTATTAGAGCACATGCCTTATCATGATCGAGTCGCAGGTAAAGACTTTTTTATAGCGGCAGAGCGCAGTAACAGAATTCATTTACTTAACAGAAGAGGAGAGGAGTATTCAGGTTTTCCTGTAAACTTGAATCAACGTTTTTCAGGTGGTCATTTCTTTAAAAAATCACCCAATATGACCACTTCAGAATTGATCGTGATCTCAGACGATGGTTTATTGAAAAAAGTCAATCTTTTGGGTAAAACCATAAGTGAAAAACAATTTTTGAAAGAAAGTAATGATGATCAGTATCGATTGCTACCAGACGTGTTAGGCAATGGCTTTTTGATATTTAAGGCTAATCCAAATGTTATCAAGGCGATTGATGAGAATGACCAATTGATTTTCGAAATTCCAGCTATGCCTTCGGATACCGAGTTCTATTTTTATAGGCTCTCAGGAGGAAAATCAGTGATCATGGCTTGGAATAAATCAGAAGGCAGTGTTTCGCTCTATAATATGAAGGGCATTAAAATTTCAAACCAGATTTATTCGGACGAAAAGCCATCACTTCTTTATTTCTCCCGAGAAGGTTTTTATCAATTGTTTACTAATTTGGACAATCGCGTTAATATCTTTCGACTTAGCTCAACCAAATAAATGAAAAAGATACTCCTTGCTTTGGTATTTCTCATGACTTGCCAAGTAGTTGCAGCTCAAAGAGACACCTTGCCCGATGTTTTTTTAAATCCACGAGATGCCATTGAAAATCACTTATTGTATCTACAAGAGGAGACTTTCAATGATAGTCAGTCGGCTAAATCTTTTGCCTATACGAATACTCCTAGATCAGTACGTGCAAGATTAGCGCTTGAACTCAAACAGATACTGGACGGCACTGGACATTATATTGAGTTAAGTGAAGTACCTGATGACCCCAACTACTTCGATTCGCTGTCAAATGAACATCGATATGTGTTAACCGATGAGTTCCCGCAGATATATCTTCAGAAATACGGTCGTGCATGGCTTTATTCGCAAGAAACAGTAAAAAGTATTGAAGCTCTTCATGAAAGGACTTTTCCTTTTGGTGCTAGTAAATTATTGAAAGACCTTCGTCCGTCTACAGAGAATCGAATTTTAGGCATCTATTATTGGCAATTGGTATTTACCGCAATCCTAATTGTCGGATTAATTATCATATACTATGTCCTCATTTTCTTCTTGAGAAAATTGATCTTAGGGCTTTTTGTTAAATGGTTTGATCTTAAGGTTGAGACTAAGGTGCTAAATCCGATTGCACCACCCATTGCCTTCGCTTTGGTATTTTACACTTTATACAGAGCATTGCCATTGCTGCAGATTGATGCCTTCTATGCTGGCTTTATCATCAAATTGGTTGAAGTAGCCTTCGTCTTTTCCATGACAGCATTGTTGTATCGAATGACTTCAGCTACCGAGTTCTTTGGTATAAAGATCGCACAACGGACAGACAATTCACTTGATGATCATTTGGTTCCTCTGATCACGAAGGTTTTAAAAGGCTTCTTAGTAATCATTGGATTCATTGTCATGCTCAACGTGCTGGGTGTTGACCTACTACCGCTACTTACTGGACTTTCTATCGGGGGTTTGGCATTTGCATTGGCAGCCCAAGATACCATTCGAAACTTCTTTGGTTCTTTGATGATCTTTTTAGATAAGCCCTTTCAAATAGGAGATTGGGTAACGGAAGGCAGTGATATCGATGGTACCGTAGAAGATGTAGGTCTCCGATCTACTAGGATCAGGACTTTCAGAGATAGTTTATTGTATGTGCCTAATGCAGAGATTGCCAATGGAAGAGTTGATAATCACGGGGCAAGAAGGTACAGACGATTTAGTACTTCAATCAATATCACCTATGATACACCAACACGTATTATCGAGGTGTTTCTTGAGGGCTTAAAAAGAATAGTAGAGGAACATCCAGATACACGGAAAGACTATTACAACATTTACCTCAATGATTATGAGGCGAGTTCATTAAAAATCATGTTCTACATTTTCTTCGAGGTGCCTACTTGGCCGGAAGAACTGAGGTGTAGGGAAGAGATCATGTTGGAGACCAACAAACTGGCAGAGCATCTAGGTGTGAGATTTGCCTTCCCAACACAAACGATCCATGTCGAGCAAATGCCTGGTCAACTATCTTTAACACCTAATTATAAAGAGACAGAAGCTCAGTATAAGAACAAGCTCGACCAGTATTTCGAAGATAAAAACAAGAAGTAGATGAAGTTTGGCACGAAAGCGGTTCATGCAGGAGTAAAGCCAGATCCTAGTACTGGTGCCATCATGACGCCTATTTATCAGACATCAACTTATGTGCAGAATTCTCCTGGAGATCACAAAGGCTACGAATATGGTAGGGGGAAGAACCCAACCAGAACCGCCCTTCAAGAAAGCCTTGCTGCACTTGAAAACACAAAACACGGATTGGTCTTTGGTTCTGGAATAGCGGCCATTGATGCTGTGCTCAAATTACTGAAACCAGGAGATGAGGTGATCAGTGGAAATGACCTTTATGGAGGAACATACCGCATTTTCAAGAAAGTCTATGAAGGTTTTGGTATTAAGTTCCATTTCATTGATTTGTCTGATGTCAAGCAAATTGAGAGAAAGATAAACGATAGTACCAAATTGGTTTGGATAGAAACACCAACCAATCCAATGATGTCCATTTTGGACATTAAGGCCATCGCTGATGTGACTAAACATCATGATCTGTTGTTGGCTGTTGACAATACCTTTGCTTCTCCCGCCCT
>CBFHYE010000040.1:0-2920 GCA_965659985.1 Roseivirga sp.
CCCGCATCAAAGTTAGCGGTCATGACCTTGCGCACATTTGATGAAGGGCCAAATGGATTCTCATTGAAGTTCAGTGCAACAGGATCAGCAAATGGTCGCGGATTAAAGCGTTCCCTTTCATACGCTGTTAAAGTTGAGGCAACAGCACTTCCTCCTAATAATGACAAAGCACCAAAGGCACTTCCTCTCTTTAACCACGATCTTCTATCCATAATTCGATGATTTAAAGCATAGAAGTTAGCATTTTTCTCTGAAATAGATATATCTCTTCAATGAAGCAATTATCTTCAAGACAAATGGCAGCAAAGATCAAGATCAAACAATTGCATAGAAAGTTAACTGATGCTGAATACTCACCGCACCTACAATTATCGTAAACCTTGACACCAAGGCACCCTGACCTTTACTACAGGAGAAACGGGTACTTGCTTTAAGATCGAACTTTAAATGGTTTTATAATCCGATCGAATCACTAGTTTTGAGGAAATTTTCGAAAATGAAGGGAAGCGCGAGAATCCGATTGATCAGCATAATCATCGTTGTGAATATTGCCTTAGACCAAATCACAAAGGTTTTGGCAAGACAGCGCATTGAATACAATGAGATCATCAATGTGATCGGAGACTACCTTATTTTCACAAAAGTGGAAAACACTGGCGCCTTCTTAGGCATGGGATCAGAGCTGTCGCCTGCCCTTCGACTCATTACCTTGCTGATCCTTCCCACTGCAGTGATGATCGGTCTATTAGTCTATTTGATTAGAACGAAAGACCTCACGAAATACAGCCTTTGGGGACTGTCATGTATCGTTGGCGGTGGATTAGGCAATATTTTCGATAGAATCGTTTACGGTTCTGTGACTGACATGCTCTTTCTCGATTTTCAGTTTGCTCATACCGGAATATTCAATGTGGCTGATATGTCTGTTATGTTTGGAACGGGCCTCATTTTGCTAGAACAATACTTCACGAAGAAAAAAGAAGTAGCTAAAGCCTAAATTCTTTAAATTGAATGGTCAATCAGTCAAAAACCATTCAACATGAGGTCATTTTTTATTCTGCTCTTACTTCTACCCTTTTCATTAGTAGCCCAAAAAACAATAGCACTAGGCGACAAGGAATCACCTAATGCAAAACTCGAAGACTTAAGCTGGATCCAAGGTCATTGGCGCGGTGAAGCCTTTGGTGGAAAAATCGAAGAGATCTGGTCGCCACCACTAGGCGGTTCTATGATGGGTTCCTTCAAAATGGTCATGAAAGGCAAGGTATCCTTCTATGAACTCATGCATATCCAAGAATCTGATAGAAGCTTGCTACTCCAGATCAAGCATTTCAACGATGACTTTACGGGTTGGGAAAGCAGAAATGAGTCAGTGAATTTTGCTCTTGTTAAGCTTGAGGATAATGTTGTGTATTTTGACGGGCTTACCTTTGAAATGATATCAGATAATGAAATGCGCGTGTATGTATTAATGAATGAAGATGACGGAACTGCAGAAGAAGCCGCCTTCATTTATAAAAGGTATATGCCCAATTAAAGGATAAATAGCAACAGCAAAGCAATGATGAGAAGAATGGCTGTCCAAGAAAAAGCCTTGGGCTGTTTAGGAAACTCATATTGACAGATCGGACATATCTTTTCGTCCTTTTCGATTTGCATGGCACATGAAGGACATTCTTTTACTTTTTTCATGATTAAAAAGATTCCTTTTTGAAGAAAAAATTCAATACTTTGAACTTCACTTTCAATTACCTTATAAAAACGAAACAATGCATCTTTTAAAAAGAATTTCTCTTTTCTCGCTTGTCGCACTTTTCTTGGCAAGTTGTTCTTCCACTAGTATCGTCAATTCTTGGAAAGACCCCAATTCAACAGATAATCCTGACAAATGGGTAAAGGTTTTAATAGCAGTACAAAGCGCGAGTCCGGTTAAGCGCAGAGTTGCCGAAGATGAGGTCGCAAAATTGAGCGAGGTCCTATATCAGTCTTACCTGATATTTCCTGATGAGGCTTCCGTCGAAAACGAAGAAGCCTTAAAAAGAAAGATAGAACAGGAAGGCTATGAAGCCATTGTAACCATGCGTTTGATCGATCAAAACAAACAAACATCTTATGTACCTGGATCATACACTGGAAGTTACTGGGGTTATCATCGAGGCTATTGGGGTGGCTATTACAACCCAGGCTATTACAAAGAAGATTCTTACTATGCGATAGAAACGCAAGTATTTTCATTAAAGGAAGGCAAGCTTGTTTGGTCAGGAATCACGAGTACTGTAAACCCTTCACAAATTGACAAAACCATTCATGAAGTAGCAACAATGACTTTAAAACAGATGCAAAGAGACGGTTTTATCCACCCAAAAAAATAAATTGAAGCAGCCTTTTGGCTGCTTTTTTAGTATGTCCTTTAAAAGAATCGAACCTTTACTCAGTACTGATGACATCAAGAGAGATCTTGAGTGGTTTAAAAAGTATATGGGTTTCGAATATAGCTTTGGAGACCAGACCTATGCCGGAGTGACAAGAGATGGAAAATGCATTCATCTGCAATGGCACCACAATAATGCGGATGACCCCGTACTTCCAACTGTGATCAAGATCTTTGTCGATGACATCAATCCTTACATCGAGGAGTTTCTTGGAAGAGGTACCATTACCGAAGACCGTATTGATCGCAACACGCCTTGGGGTACTGATGAGTTTGGCTTTTATGATTTAAATAAGAATGCAATTTACATCGTGCAAGACCTATGAGTAAAACCATCATCAGCCAGTTCTATCAAGCTTTTAAAACTCTGGATGCAGAGGGAATGGTCAAATGCTACCATCCTGAAATAGAATTTGAAGACCCTGCCTTTGGTCCATTAAAAGGTGTTCATGCCGGTAATATGTGGCGGATGCTTTGTGCTAGTCAAAA
>CBFHYE010000041.1:0-1562 GCA_965659985.1 Roseivirga sp.
CATCAATAAACCAGAGTTTATCGGCAAACCCATTCCAAGAGTAGACCTCTATGACAAGGTGAATGGAGCCCCCATCTATGGTATGGATGCTGAAATGCCCAATATGCTTTATGGTGCTGTTTTAAGGTCTCCAAAAGTAGATGCAAAAATAGGCGAGGTAGATACATCTGCTGCTGAAAGTATGCCTGGCGTGATCAAAGTCATCCGTGAAGAAGATTTTATCGGTGTAATCGCTGAATCCTTTGTACAAGCGGAAAAAGCAAAAGAAGCGATTCAAGCAGAGTGGATTCCAAATCAGACTTGGAATTACGAGGACATTGCTTCCATGATCGAAGTGGGAAAAGGTGACCCTCAAACCATTCAAAAGTCGGGAAGTCCAAAAAGTCATTTAGAAGAAGGTGCTATTACGGCTTCTTACAAAAGCCCAATAGGGGCACATGCTCAACTAGAACCTAATGGGGCAGTGGCGCATGTCGAAGGTGAGAAGGCCACCATCATCATGTCTACCCAAGTGGTGGAGATCACGCGAAAAGAAATTGCCAAGAGACTCGGCTTGAGTAAAAATGATGTCAACATCAAACCTACTTTTTTGGGTGGAGGTTTTGGCAGAAGACTACATACACCAAATGCCATCGAAGCAGCAGTTATGTCTAAAGCGGTCGGCAGACCCGTAAAGAGTTTCCTCAGCAGAAAAGAAGAGTTTCAGCACGATAGCTTCAGACCACCTACCCATCATGTCTTGAAAGCTAAATTGACAGATGAAGGGACCATTGAAGCTTTAGAGCATAATGTTTCCAGTGGTGACGTATCTTTTGGCTCACCGCTTCTTCCCGCATTTGTCAATAACCTGATAGGTTCAGACTTAGGGGCCTGGCGCGGTGGTATGATCCAATATTCGGGCATACCGAATTATCAAGCCGTGTCTTGGCGAGTGAAGCTTCCTTTTGCCACCAGCTGGTGGAGAAGCCTAGGGCTTTTGGCGAATACATTTGCTATCGAAAGTTTTATGGATGAGCTGGCAGAAAAAGCGGGAAAAGATCCTATCGAATTTAGACTTAGCCAGATCAATGACAGCCAAAGAGGCATGCGACTCAAAGCGGTGATCGAAGCATGCCGCAATAAAGCCAATTGGGCGGCTGGAGCACCTGAGGGCAGGGCCTTTGGCTTTGCTTGCTCAACAGATGTCAATGTGCCTTGTGCGCAGATCGCTGAAGTTTCTGTTGAAAATGGGGAGATCAAAGTGCATAAAGTAACTTGTGCTATGGATCCTGGTATGGTCATCAATCCTGATCAGGTGAGAGCACAGTGCGAAGGATCGATCATTATGGGCATGAGTGCAGCCATGTTCGAAGAGATGACCTTGGAAGATAATGAGCTCAAACCCATCATTTATGGTCCTTACAAAATGGCACAACTGCGAAATGCACCTAAGGAGATCGATGTGGTACTGCTTGAAAATGATGACAAACCGGGAGGGGTGGGCGAACCGCCTTTGGGCCCTATTGGTGCAGCCATTGCAAATGCAGCTTATCAATTGACCAACCAGCGGTTGAGAGAGATGC
>CBFHYE010000042.1:0-21445 GCA_965659985.1 Roseivirga sp.
GATGCAACCATTTTTTTAACGGCTTGTCTTTAAGCTGAAGTCATCACATTGAAAACCGAATACACGAATATTCATCAACCGATCATCGACAAGTGTATGTTGGGAGATAGGGCTGCTCAATATGAGCTCTATCAGCTCTACTCACGTGCGATGTTTAATACGGCTTGCCGTATCACTGGGAATGAAATGGATGCTGAAGATGTGTTACAGGAGTCTTTTGTGAGTGCTTTTAAGAATTTGAAATCATATAAAGGTACAGCGGCTTTTGGTAGTTGGTTAAAAAGGATCGTAGTGAATAATTCGATCAATATAGTGAAGAAGAAGCGGCTACAGTTCGAAGAAATGGAAGAGCACCACGAAGAAATTCATGAGCAAGAAGAGCAGAATGAATTGGCATATGATGTGGATTCAGTAAAAGAAAGCATCGAACAATTGCCTGAAGGTTATCGAATGGTCTTGAGTCTTTATTTGATTGAAGGGTATGACCACAAAGAGATCTCGCAAATATTAGAGATCACAGAATCGACTTCAAAGTCACAATTGAATCGATCTAAAAAGAAATTGAGAGCGATATTAAAAGAGAATTGGCAAAATGCAGGATAAGGATCAATTAGAGGAGTTTATCAAAGAGCATAAGGCATCATTTGACACAATAGAGGCACCTAAAGGTGTTTGGGATAAAATAGAATCCGATTTGGATAAGTCGATTGAGCCTAGCAAACCCGTGCTGTGGTATTGGAAAGCGGCTGTGATCGTTCTTTTGGGGGCTGTGATCGTTCTTGTAGCAGACAAGTATGTTCCGAATGGTGCTAGTCAAGAACAGCTTTCTGAAGTTTCGGAGTTTGAAGAATTAGAGACCTTCTACACTTCCATTATCAATAAAAAAGAGTCTAAGCTCAAAGAAGAGTTGAAAGGTGAGGAGGCTATCAATTATTTAGAAATTGATATTGAAGAGCTTGACTTGCTTTATCAAGACCTTCGAAAAGTATACTTAGAAGAGCAAACCACTCCGGAAGTTTACGATAGACTCATGCATCTATTGAGACAGCGGCTGCATCTGATCAATTCGCAATTAGACATTATTGCCCAAGAGAAAATGCCCGAAGATCTTAAAGTAAAAATGAATTAGGATCTAACCTCACTGACCGCAGAATCATGGATCTGACCTTCTGCACATGTCAATGTTCTTTTTGAGTAATTATCGATCAACTTAAAATCGTGTGTGGCCATTAATATGGCAGTACCCTGGTTGTTGATCTTTTCAAAGGTATTAAAGATGCCTTCTGATACTTCTGGGTCAAGATTACCCGTAGGTTCGTCAGCAATCAATAGAAGCGGTTCATTTACTAATGCCCTCGCGATCACAACACGTTGTTGCTCTCCCCCTGATAGCTGGTGGGGCATTTTTGTATCTATGGCTCCCAAACCAACTTTCATCAATAATTCAGACATGCGAGCCTTCATTTTTGATTTATCTTTCCAGCCTGTGGCCTTCATGACAAAGTAAATATTCTCTGCAACCGTTCTATCTGGTAATAATTGAAAATCTTGAAAAATGATCCCGAGCTTTCTACGTAGCATAGGCACATCTTTCCGCTTCATATTTTCAACATCATAACCAGCAATTCGAATCGAGCCCATTTGTAAAGGTAAGTCGCAATAGAGTGTTTTTAATAAAGAGGATTTGCCACTACCAGTTCTTCCAACGAGATAAACAAACTCTCCTTTTTGAATATCAAGGCTGATGTTGTTGAGAACCGCTCTTTCTTCTTGAAAGATGGTGGCATCTTTGATCTTTACAATAGGGTCAGCAGAGAATGAGGTCAAAGTTCTAATTTTTGAAGTTTACCGAAAGGCAAGTTATCAATTACATCTTTTAACGCAACCTCTTTGCCTTCTAGTCCATACTTTTCCAGCTTTTTCAAAGGCCTGTCTGCTCTGAAGTAAGCGATGAGCACAAATTTTTCATCTCTCAGCTGTATATAGTCAGGGATCTTCGCTTTGCCTTTTACTTTGATAATGTACATTTCTTCAATTAACCTTGAGTTATTGGAATAACTCAAGGCCGTTGCTAATGTTTTATCCATTGGCTTTCGCGTGATCTGCTAAAAATTGAGCCAATCCTTTATCAGTAAGTGGGTGGTTCAATAAGCCTGTGATTACTTTCAGTGGGCAAGTGACCACATCTGATCCAATTTCTGCACACTGTATCAGGTGCATCGTATGTCTAATAGATGCTGCCAATACCTCAGTATCAAAACCATAATTATCATAAATTTCTACGATCTGTTCGATCAATTGAAGTCCGTCAAAACTAATGTCATCTAAACGTCCGATAAACGGAGAAACATAAGCCGCACCTGCTTTAGCAGCCAATAAAGCTTGACCTGCAGAGAAGACTAAAGTACAGTTGGTTCTGATGCCTTCATTGGTGAAATGCTTGATCGCTTTCACGCCCTCTTTGATCATAGGAATTTTCACTACGATCTTATCATCGATCTTCGCCAATTCAGTTCCTTCTTTGATCATGCCCTCAAGGTCAGTAGCAATGACCTCAGCACTTACATTGTCATCAACAATGTCACAAATGGCTTTGTAGTGTGCCATCACATTTTCTTGTCCTGAAATACCTTCTTTTGCCATAAGTGATGGATTGGTAGTTACACCATCCAAGACACCAAGGTCATAGGCTTCTTGAATTTCATTGAGATTTGCTGTGTCGATAAAGAATTTCATGATCGAATTTTTAAGATGTTTTGATGTTTACAAAGCTAGTAGAAATGATGGACTTCAGGGCCTCTTCAGTCGTCATTATTTAAGCTATTAATTGCCCGATAGGGCTTTTTCATTTTTAACCAATAGTAGGTAGTCGTTCTCTAATTCTAGGTAGCCATATTCATAAACGAAGTGATATGTCGCTCCTTTTTTTGTGGTATAAGTACTGGTATGAAAAGTGAAGTCAAATCCTTTTTCGGTTAATTTATTTTTAAGTACTTTTTCTTTGCCTGAGGGATTTAATTCTTCCAATATCCTCCTGTTCTTTCTTAAGGTGTAGTGTACATTTCGAACGAAATTATTGGCGTCAGCATTCTGTTTGTTGTTGTATGCATTACGGCATTGATCGTCACAAAACTTCTTATCTATTCGGCCATGTACTGGCTTACCGCATTCTAAACAAGCTCTTTCTTCCATTTTATTCCAATGTTGTGTGTTTTTATAAGTTACTGAATAGCAGTGATATATTCAATTGTAAACGTTTATAAACGAATATTAAACGTCTACAAACGCTTAGCAACCGACTTTAATAATTGACCTGACCCACCTTTGTATCAGTCGATCGGACAAACCGTGAATGACAAAATTGAAATGTTAAACTTTAAATTTTATAATCATGCAAAATCTAAGAAATCGTGTTCAGTTAATTGGAAGATTAGGTCAAGATCCCGAAGTAAAAACCTTAACAAGTGGTAAAAAACTTACCACCTTTTCTATCGCTACATCTGATAGCTATAGAAACGCAAAAGGCGATAAAGTTGAAGACACGCAGTGGCATAATGTAGTCGCTTGGGGGAAAGTAGGAGAGATCGCAGGTGAGTATTTGAGCAAAGGCCAAGAAGTGGCACTAGAGGGTAAGTTGACTCATCGTTCTTATGAAACGGACAATGGTGAGAAACGCTATATTACCGAAGTGAATTTGAACGAACTGTTAATGATTGGTGCGAAGAAATAAGTTCTTTGCAATTCGTTTATATTCAGATCAAAAGGAGCTTCGGCTCCTTTTTGCGTTTCTATGAAAGCCTATTTGATCATGATTTTCTCACAACTTTTGAGAAAGGTTTCATCGACATCCAGACCAAGTCCAGGTACATCTGGTAATCTCACTTCCCAGTCTTTTTCATATTCAATTCCACCTATAATGGGGTCGACACTATGAAATAGAGGACTGTCGAAATCATAATATTTTATGAGCTGATGGGTATGGGCTAAATGGCAATTGGCAGTAAAGACAATTTTTGACTCTAAAAACCCACCGATCTGCATTTCTATATTAGACTTTGCAGCCTCTTTTATGATCTTCTGTGCTTTCAATAAGCCACTCGATTTGCCAAGTTTGATATTGAACATGTCGCAATGTTTGCCCTTGATCAATTTTCTGGCATCGTAATGATCAAAAAGTGATTCGTCTGCCATAATTGGCAATGCACTCTTTTTTCTGAGTTTATTTAGTTTGAAATAGTTTCTCCTTGAGATGGGTTCTTCACAATATTGTACACCAAGTTGATGAAGAGCATTTAAAATAGGCGTTGCCTCTTTGGCTTTCCAACCTTGATTGGCATCTACACGAAGCTCAATGTCATTGCCCACTCTTTCTCTGATCGCTCTCACCCTTTCAATATCATCGGCTTTTCCATCCCCTAATTTGATCTTAATGGCGGGGAAGCCAAGTTCTTTTATGCGCTGCGCATCGATCACCATTTTTTCTATATCGCTAACGCTTACTGTATAGTCGGTATATATCTTTTTCTGAATACTTCCTCCTAAATAAAGATAAAGTGGGGCTTCCTCATATTTTGCCGCTAGATCATAGCAGGCAATATCAAGGGCAGATTTGATACTTGTATTACCAAAGATCATCTTGTCCATGGTGTCCATGATATCTTCATGTTCTCTTGGGTCTTGATCGATCAATTCCTTAGCAATCATTTGTCCGATGAGCATGCAAGAATCGGCTGTTTCGCCATTGATCTTAGGATTCGGAGAACATTCTCCCCAGCCCACGATGCCATTATCAGTCTTTATTCGAATGAAGACACTGTGGGCAAAATCACGGTAGCCTAGGGAGGTAGTAAATCTTTGTTTAAGTTTTAATTCAGCAAAAAAGAGTTCAATAGAAGTGATCTTCATCTTTAAGCTTGCTTTTTAGATTCATCTATGACGGCATAAATGGTGGCGATCAGTAAAATGCCAATGCAAACATAACCAAGGGCATTATGTACACCATTGAAGGCAATAGCGTAAATGCCAGCGCCAGCACCACCCCCAATGATGGGTCCTACAATTGGTATCCAAGCATAAGACCATTTTGAGTCTCCTTTACCAGCAATTGGTAAAATGAAATGGGCTAATCGTGGGCCAAAATCACGTGCGGGGTTGATGGCATATCCTGTTGAACCCCCTTGTGCCATTCCGATGACTACTATAAGTCCACCGACAACCAAAGGATTTAGTCCATCGGCAAACACATTAGCACCGATCATGAGTAGGCCAAGTATTAGTATCATAGTACCTAGCATTTCACTTACCAGGTTAGCGGGTTTTTGATCTATTGCTCCGGCAGTACAGAAAATGCCTAGTTTGGCACCTTGGTCTTCCGTTTTACGCCAATGAGGTAGGTATTGCAACCAGGTTAATGTGGCTCCGAAAATACCACCCAATACTTGCGCGAGAATATAGCCAGGAACTTTAATCCACTCAAAATCACCAGAGATCGCCAATGAAATAGTCACGGCTGGATTAATATGAGCCCCACTGAATTGACCTGCAGCATAAATCCCAAAAGTCACAGCCAGACCCCAACCGATCGTGGTGACGATCCAACCCGAGTTTTGGCCATAAGAATATTTTAAAGTGGTGGTGGCATTAGTGCTATTACCAAAGTACAGGAGAACAGCTGTACCTATAAATTCAGCTAAATATGGTGACATTGGGGTTGATGATTAGGTCTTGAAATCATTGTATGTAATGATACAAAAAAATCATCTAGATAAATAAGGGGGAGTATTTCGAAAAAGGAAATAAAAAAAGGCATCAGGATGTCGCACCGCTACAACCGCCTACCCTTGCTCTGTTCCCAGCCTGGGGGAGTTCAGCAGGAGCTGGTCGCATCCCTCTGCCGGGCGCAAAGGTATCAAGAAAATGTTATTTGCGAAACGTAGAGTGAAAAGATTTAAACTTTAATACGTGCCTATTTTTCGTCTTCCTTTCGAGAGAAGAATTCTTTTTTCATATACAATTGAAACTCTAAAGGACTAGAGGCTTGAAACTCATCCACTTCGAGGTCTTCATAAATGTCCTCATCGTATTGCATGTCATTCTTTTCTACTTTTTCGTCAGGATGTATGATCAACTCTGTGCCACTGTAATCAATTGGGTTCACCGCTACCAGTACTTGGATGTCATCAAAGACTCTCTTGAAATATTTGTAAACGATCGCGTCTTTCTTTGCCATTGTTTAATTCTTTAAGCTGCCAAATTTA
The DNA here is from genome assembly GCA_965659985.1 of Roseivirga sp. GTDB lineage: Bacteria > Bacteroidota > Bacteroidia > Cytophagales > Cyclobacteriaceae > Roseivirga. The sequence continues at coordinate 6,258 of CBFHYE010000042.1, forward strand.
CGCAATAGGAACTGAGAAATAAATGCTGCAAACCAACCAATCAAAGCGCCAGTGATAACATCTCCTGGATAATGTACACCCAAATAGATTCTGCTATAAGCAACAACTGCCGCCCATAAGATCAACCATTTAGTCCATTTCCATTTTGTACTTAAGATGAACATAGCAAAGAAGGCAACAGCAAATGAATTGGATGCATGAGAGGAGGCGAAGCCATAGCTGCCGCCACAACCTTTAAGCAAATGTACCATGCCTTCTAAAGCAGGTTCATAGCATGGTCGCAAACGTTCAACTGCTGGTTTCAAAAATCCAGAAGCAATCTGATCGCTCATTGTAATTAGTAACATCGTGGCCAAAACGACTTGCCACCACGGGTATCCGCTGTACTTAATGAATCCAAAAAGGAGAATAGCATAGAGTGGAATCCAGATGTATTTGTCACTGATCCATGGCATTAAAAAGTCCAAGGCGGCATTATGAGCACCATTCAGAAGTTTGAAAAGTGCTTGATCCCATGCCTCAAGTTTCTTGATCATATCCAATTGATGCCTTTCTTCAGTAATTGCAGGGTTTGCCCTTCTTTAGAGTTCTTTGGTGGATCATAATCATACTCCCAACCTGCCATAGGAGGGAGACTCATCAAGATGGATTCTGTTCTTCCATTGGTTTCTAGCCCGAATTTAGTCCCGCGGTCAAGCACTAAATTGAACTCAACATATCGACCCCTCCTAAGCGATTGCCATTCTTTTTCTCTTTCACTGTAAGGTATACCCGAATTCTTTTTCATTAAATGGGTGTAAATAGGTGCAAAACTAAGTCCTACGTCCTTTACAAAGTTGAATCGGTCTTCTTTGGAGTATTCTTCATCTTCACTTAAATGATCGAAGAAAATCCCTCCAATACCTCTAGTTTCATCTCTATGCTTCACATAAAAATAATCATCTGCCCAGTGCTTGTACTCTTGATAGTAGTGGCTCGCATGCTTATCACAGACAGCCTTAAGCTTTTGATGGAAGTATTTTGCATCGTCCTTATCTACATAGTGCGGGGTAAGGTCAATACCACCACCAAACCAATATTGGCCGGTTGACATTTCGAAATAGCGTATGTTCATGTGTATGATCGGCACCCAAGGATTTTCAGGATGGATAACAATGGAGACGCCTGTCGCAAAAAAGTCACCATCGTCTAATCCAAAGCTCTTCAAGATCTTCTCGGGTGTTTTGCCATGCACTTGTGAGAAATTGACTCCGCCTTTTTCGATAATATTGCCATGTCTGATCACTCTGGTTCTACCACCACCGCCACCAGGTCGTTCCCAACGATCTTGAATAAAGACCCCAGTACCATCAGCATCTTCTAAGGCTGTACAGATATGATCTTGGATGTTTCGGAAAACAGAAGCTATATGAGTTTTGTCTGGTGTTGGCATATGGCAAAAATAGAATAAATCATTTTATCGTTTCAATGCTAAAAAGGTCTTTTCGCATGAACTTATCGTTAGTCTGTACGTTTATCTATTGCTACCTACCGTTCGTTAGTTTTTTGGCAATCGATTGAAATTAATAAGTAATTTTGAAGCATAAGGAGAATCATCAATGGAGCTGACTGAGACAAAACCAAAATCAACTAGAAAATCAAAATCCAAAGACATTAATATTCCTAAAACCACCCTAGAAAAGGCTTATCGCCTCATGCATACGGCCCTAAACATGGCCATTACTTATGATGAGAATAAGGCCATTTGTAGTAAGTATGTCCATTCTACATCTCGAGGGCATGAAGCGATTCAATTGGCTGCGGGGTTTCATTTGACGGCTCATGATTTTGCTGCTCCATATTATCGTGATGAGTCCATTTTACTAGGAATAGGTATGCAGCCATACGAATTGATGCTTCAATTAATGGCTAAAAAAGATGATCCATTTTCGGGTGGTAGAACCTATTATGGGCATCCATCTTTGAAGAGAGAAGGATTTCCAACCATTCCTCATCAAAGTTCAGCTACCGGTATGCAGGCGATTCCTGCAACAGGCATGGCGCACGGTATTCATTATTTAGAAAATCAAGGACTACTAGAGAAAGAGAATTCACCTGTTGTCTTATGTTCTCTTGGTGACGGATCTGTAACAGAAGGAGAAGTCTCAGAAGCCTTCCAAATGGCTGTTCTACATCAATTACCAATCATCTATCTTGTTCAAGATAACGAATGGGGGATCAGTGCAACGGGCAAGGAGATGCGCGCCATGGACGCCTATGAGTTTGCCGCTGGTTTTAAGGGCATGAAACGCATGAGGATTGATGGAGCTAATTTCGTTGATTCTTATCAAGGCATGAAGAAGGCCTTTGATCATGTTCGGAAGCAACGCTCTCCGATCTTGGTGCATGCGAGTACGCCATTATTGGGTCATCATACTTCTGGTGTTAGAAAAGAGTGGTATAGAGGAGATTTTGATTTGGAAGAACATCAAAAATCAGATCCTATTCCACAACTCAGAAAGACATTAAAATCGATCGGCTACAAGGAATCTGAATTGATCAAGATCGAAGATGAGGCAAAGGCTTTTGTTCAATCTGAGTATGCCAAGGCATTAAATGCGGAGGACCCCGATCCCGAGACTTTCATGGATCATGAATTTGCACCTACACCGATCACTGAAGAACAAGGAGAGCGAAAGCCAAAAGGGGCTGAGAAAGTGGTAATGGTTGATGCCGCATTACACGCGGTAGATGATATACTTAAAAATATACCAGAGGCTTTATTCTATGGGCAAGATGTTGGTGGAACACTAGGTGGTGTATTTAGAGAAGCAGCCACTTTAGCTCAGAAGTATGGAGATGGTAGGGTTTTTAATACACCAATCCAAGAAGCTTACATTGTGGGTTCGACTGCTGGAATGTCAGCCGTGGGCGCAAAAGCCATTGTTGAGATACAATTTGCCGATTACATCTGGCCAGGAATCAATCAGTTGGTTGAAGAACTTTCGAAAAGCTGCTATTTATCGCAAGGTCAGTTCCCGATTCAATCATTGATCAGGGTGCCAATTGGTGCTTATGGTGGAGGAGGCCCTTACCACTCTGGGAGTGTTGAGTCTACTTTGCTAAATATTAGAGGTATCAAGGTGGTATATCCATCGAACGCGGCAGACATGAAAGGCCTATTGAAGGCTGCCTATCACGATCCAAATCCAGTCGTAATGTTAGAGCATAAAGGGCTTTATTGGTCTAAAGTTCCAGGTACTGAAGCCGCGAAGACTTTCGAGCCAGATAGCGATTATATTGTTCCACTAGGTAAGGCTCGAGTGGCTCAAGAAGCAAGTGAAGAAGCCCTAGAGAATGGAGAATCATGTCTGGTGATCACTTATGGTATGGGTGTCTATTGGGCAAAAGCTGCAAGTAAATCATTCAAAGGTCAAGTGGAGATCCTAGATTTAAGAACGCTGAATCCAATTGATTGGGAAGGTATTTTGGAGGCAGTCAAAAGACACAATAAAGCGATGGTGCTAACAGAGGAGCCTTTGTTGAATTCATTTGCTGAATCTTTGGCTGGTCGAATTTCTCAACAATGTTTTGAGATCTTAGACGCACCGGTGATGGCTTATGGCGCTGCAAATCTTCCTGCGATCGCATTGAATGTTGACGTGGAAAAGAAAATGCTGCCAAATCCTGAAAAAGTAGCGGCAGAGCTTGAGAAACTATTGGGTTACTAAAACGGGTAGCCCACCGCGATATTCCAAACGCCAGATGTGCTAGTTTCAAATGGCAAACGCCATCTTTGTCTTTCAGGAAAACGAGGGTCTCTTATTTTCATGCCATAGTCAAAACGGAATACAAGGAAGGAAAAGTCAAACCTAAGCCCAAGTCCTGCCCCAACCGCAATTTCTTTATAGAAATCATTCCATTCGAATTTCCCGCCTGGTGAAGATCGAACCACATCCGTTGGATCCGTGGAGGTGAATTCGTTGAGTCGCCAAACGTTACCCGCATCTATGAAGAATGCGTAGTCTAGGAAGCCACTGAGATTGGCACGGTATTCGGCACTTAATTCAAGTAAAATCTCTCCAGGAACCTCGAAAAGATAACTATCGGCTCCAGTTCTATTTGGAACAAAATTACCATCTGGTCCAATCACATTTTCACCATTTTCATCAAGTAAATAAGGTGTAGACGATCCAGGCCCCAGTCGTCTTGGACTCCATGCTCTATTACTATTACTACCTCCAGTAAAGAAGTATTTTTCATAAGGTAAAGCCCGATTCTCTCCATAAGCATAGGCCACTCCTGTATGCGCCCTCAATGCAATGGCCTTATCATCTGGCAGTGGCAAATGTCTTCTATAATCCAACTGAACTTTTGAGAATTGATAAAATTCCAACCCACTATTAGGACTTCCTTCTCTGCTGTTTTGATTCTCTGTTAAAACGGATCTGGCCAAAAAGTTATTGAGAGGCCCACCAGTCTCCACTAAATACCTAAAGAAACTTGAAGGGGCATTGGGGTTGCTGTAGTCAAAGTTATAGATAGCGTTGAATGAAGTACTAGAAACGAATGAGCGATTGAATGCTAAAGCAAGTGTGTTTCCTTGGGCTAGCAGGTCATCAAGCAATTCTTGAAAAGCCGGATCTATATTATTGGTGTCTATAAAATTAATATCAAATAGATTGAGTGTAAAACTCCTTTGTCCCGTTGCATTTCTCCAGGCATAACCAAAACGCCCATTTAGGTTTGATCTGATATATTCCGGTCTGTCAGTAAAGGAATATCCAACAGAAACGGTGTTTGTTGGATTGAAAACCCTTTTACTGAATTTGTTCTGGCTAAATGGGATGTTAAATCTTGGGAAAGTCAGCGCTAGGTTTCCTCCATATTGAAAACTTGAGAGTACACCTGTTTGGTCAGATAGTCCACTAACTCCTTCAGAACCTACAAAAGCGGTCAATTGTAGGTTTTCAGCTCCTCCAAAAATATTGCGATTGATCCAAGATAAGTTATAAAATGGACCGGGTACACCTTCTGTCATATTCAGGCCAACTTCTTGGGTTAGCTGATATTTTCTTTGGGGTGCGGTATAGATGTTGGTAATGAACTTTCCGGGAATCTGGGTGGTATCAAAGTTGATGTTGACATAACGAAAGACATTCATGTTGAGCAACTGTCGCTGGGTGTATCGGATCGCATCGAAGCTATACTTTTGATTTGGCGTCACTTTGATCCGAGCATCGATCACGCGTGGGTTATAGAACTCTGAACCGATATTATATTGAATTGTATCGAAAGGTATACTTTCAACAATGTTGTCATTTCCTTGCGTGTTGACGATTATTGAATCGAGCGTAAAAGCTTTGTGCAACGAACGATTGGCTGGTTTTTTAATAACCGTTGTTACCCAAAGGTCAGTTTTATTTGGAGCATAATAGACTTCAAAATTAATGTAGCGATCATCAAGCTCGTAGTATCCATTATTTCTTAAGTAACTTTCAATCCTCGCACGTTCATTGTCAATACTGGCTTTATCATATTGATCACCATTTTGTAAATAGGAATCCTTCTGTGATGCCAATAGCAAGAATGCAATAGCCGGGTCGCCCGTTCTGATCAATGTGCTATCGATATAGCTTCTTGGGCCTTCTTCGACCACAAAATCTTGATAGATCTTTTTGTTCTTCTCTCTTTTTTCGATGCTCACTTCAGCAGAAAGAAAGCCTTTTTCGACCATGTAGTTTTCGATGCGAGCTCTTGAGCTTTCTATGGCCACACTATCATATCTAGATAACGGGGAGCCGGTTCTCATTCTGAAGTTTCCTAATCGCCTGCGTTTGTCGAATTTCTCAATTTTTCGGTCTCGCTTATTGATCAGCTTTTGTGTTTTTTTGCCAGACGTTTCCCGTTTTGAGATCTTGGAATCGTATTCAGCTTTGAGTTCTTCAATTTTATCTACTATAGCGAGTGAGTCCCAATTATTTCGTCCTGTCTCATAAATATTGGCACCTAGCGGACCAAAGAGCGGTAGACGAGTATTGGGCCTAAGGGTAATGAGCCGAATGGCGGGATCTTTGGAAATTTCATTTATGCCTTTTACGTGTTGTTTGAAAAGCCATTTTTCCCCATCTTCCAAATGCCTTGTACCAGAACAAGCACTGATCAAAACGATAAGAATTATAAAAGGATAAGTCCGCAAGGCTTTCTTCACTGATTTAGGCTAAGAGTATGCTTTCTAAACGCAAATTAAAGTATTTTAAATCTCTTCAAATTAAGAAATATAGACTGCAGAGCGGTAATTTTTTGGTTGAAGGTGCAAAAGGTGTGGAAGAAGCCTTGAAATCTGACCTAGAGATTGCTCATTTAGCCCTTACTCCAAGTTTTAAAGAAAGTCTAGAAGAACAAAATATTCTATTAAAAGGTGAGCTAGACATTACTGACGAGGCAAATTTAAAAGCAGCGGGTACCTTCAGTTCTAATAATGCAGGTTTAGCAGTTGTTCAGATGCCAAAACAGCCGCCCTCGGTAGCTTTAGACCTCGGATTGAATTTAGTGCTAGAAGATGTGCGAGACCCGGGGAATTTAGGGACAATTATTCGCATTGCTGATTGGTATGGAATTGAAAGAATCTATTGTTCACCGGAGACTGCCGATGTTTTTAATCCGAAAGTCATCAACGCGACAATGGGCTCGTTCACTAGAGTTCACGTCATTTACACTGATCTAAATGAGTTGCTCTCTAACTGTCAACTGCCAGTCTATGGGACTTTACTCGATGGAGATTCCATCTATCAAGCAGAACTGAAAAAAGATGCGGTCATACTGATGGGCAACGAGTCAAAAGGAATATCAGATGCACTTTTGCCTTTTGTAGATCAACCGATCAAAATACCAGGTAGAGGAGGTGCTGAGTCACTAAATGTCGCTGTTGCCACAGCCATTACCTTAGATAACTTTTTTCGTTAAAACATTCCTTTATCACTTTCATCGCTGGCCGCTTGCATCATGGCCTCAGCATTTTCCTTACCCAGGAATCGATCAATAAAAAAGTGCGCGATGTAAAGTAGCGGAGTGAGCGCAATGGCAATAAGGAACTTGTAGATATAATTGGTTGTGCCCACTGCGAGTACTTGCTCTAAGGACCATGGGCCTAAAATGTAAAAGGCAACCACGAGCACTACAAAGCTGTCGATGAGCTGAGATATTAAGGTTGAACCCGTAGCGCGAAGCCAGATCATTTTTTTGCCTGTATATTTCCGAAGTTTATGAAAAACGAATACATCAACGAATTGCCCAACCATAAAAGCCACCAAGGAGGCAAATATGATATTTAGTCCTTGCGTCAACACCAATCGAAAAGCTTCATTGATATTTATTGCAGCACCTGTTGAATCAGTGGAATTAACCTCTAACCAGAAGTCTGCTGGCGCAAGCTTCATGGCTAAATAAATGGCTATAAAAGCATAAGCGATCAATCCAACGGTGATAAAGGTTATTCTTCTTACCCCTTTTTTACCGAAATATTCATTGATGATATCTGTGGTAATAAAAACCACGGGCCAGAGCAGAACACCTGCCGTCAGATTGAACTGTAATAAGTTATCACCAAAAAGGGTGGTGTTAAGGGGTTCAAAACCTAAGGTCTTTTCAAAGGAAAATATTTTCCCGCCAATCATTTCAGCAATGAGTGCATTGGTGATAAAAATACCGCTGAGTATGATAAAGAGTCGCGTTTTTTTATCGTTCAGAATGTGTTTAGCACTGGTTTTACTCATGCAATAAGAATTCTTTTCCTTCTTCTGCGATAAATGAATTTTCAAAGACTTCGCGCGCTTCGTCTTGAATAGGGTCTAGGGTTTTGTATCGTACTGAGAAATGACCGAGTAATAATTTGCCAACTTTTGCTTTCTTGGCAATGGTGGCCGCTTCTTTTGCCGTGCTGTGGAATGTGTTACTTGCCCTGTCCATATGCTCATCTAGAAAGGTTGATTCATGATACAGCATATCAACCCCTTCAATTATTGGAATGATAGACTCGTTATACTTTGTATCCGAACAGAAGGCATAACTGAATGATCTGAGAGGTGGTTTTGTATAATGTCTATGGTCCATAGCAAGACTACCATCTTCCGCCAATACATCTTCTCCTGACTTCAACTTCTGGATCTTTTCAACCTCGAGGTTCTCTGGCATTAATTCCTTCACAATTCTGTACTTCTTCTGCTTTTCCTTAAAGAGGAATCCGCTACAAGCAATACGATGGTCGAGAGGGATGGAGTAAACACTCACAAAATTGTCTTCATGAATGAGCTGATGTTTTTCCGTATCTACTTCATGGAAGATCAGCTCATAGTTGAAAACGGTATCGGAGTATTTGAGCTGCAGAGTAATGATCTCCGATAAACCTTTGGGTCCATATAGGTTGAGTGGCGTTTTCCTGCCCATTAAATGCATGGTCGACAAAAGGCCCATAAGCCCAAGGTAATGGTCTCCGTGCAAGTGGGAGATAAAGATGTTTTTGATGCGCTGGGCCTTGAGCTGGTAGCGTTTGAGTTGTAATTGTGTAGCCTCACCACAGTCTACCAAATAGCATTGTCCTTCAATGTTGATGAATTGAGAGGTGTGATGTCTGCGGTGGGCCGGTGCAGCAGAGTTTGAGCCAAGTATTGTGACTTTTATGCTCAAAACTGGCTTATTCTTCCTCTGGGCTATTGGCTAAAATGAGGTCTTTTGCTGCCTCATCACTTGCCAATATGGTCAAGACATTATTGAGCTGAGAAATAGTCAAAAGCTTGTCTACAAATGGTGTCACCTCAGAAAGAATGAAAGCCCCGCCAGTTTCGGTGTAAGTTCTGTTTCCTGTAAGCAATGCACTTAACCCCGAAGAGTCAGCATACTTGGTGTTAGAGAGGTTCAAAATCAGGTTTTGAGTGCCTTGAGTTTGAAGTGCTACCATCTCTGACTTGAGTTCAGGTGATAAGGTAGAATCGAGCTTTTCTTCTTCTAGTGTGAAAAGGGTATAGAGCTCTGATTTTTCTATTTGATATTTCATTCTAATGATTTGCTAAGTAATGTTCAATATTAGTTTTAATGCGATCGAGCGGATTTTGGTTCTCATCCTTCACGAAACTTTCTCCGGTCACCTGCTCGAATAATTCAATATATCTCTCAGAGATAGAATTTACAACTTCAGGCGTCATTTCAGGAATCGACTGACCATCTTTGCCTTGGAATCCATTTTCTATGAGCCATTGACGTACAAACTCTTTTGAAAGCTGTTTTTGCTTTTCACCAGAATCTTGCCTGTCTTGATAACCTTCGGCATAGAAATAACGGGAAGAATCAGGCGTATGAATTTCATCGATCAAGTAGATCTCATTATTGTATTGACCAAATTCATATTTAGTATCAACCAAGATCAGCCCTTGTTCAGCTGCGATCTCTGTACCGCGTTCAAATAGCGCGCGGGTATAATTTTCTAGTTGGACATAATCAGCTTCTGCCACAATGCCCTGCGCAAGTATTTCTTCTCTTGAAATGTCTTCATCATGACCTTGATCAGCCTTTGTCGTTGGCGTAATGATCGGGCTCGGTAGTTTATCGTTTTCTTTCAACCCTTCTGGCAGAGCCACACCGCAGAGCATTCTTTTGCCTTCGCGGTACTCTCTCCAAGCATGACCAGCCAAATAGCCTCTGATCACCATTTCAACTTTAAAAGGCTCACATTTTAAACCTATGCTCACATTTGGGTCGGGAGAGGATTTTATCCAATTCGGAACGATATCGCTGGTTGCTTTTAAGAATTTTGAAGCGATCTGGTTCAGTACTTGTCCTTTGAATGGAATGGCTTCTGGTAAAATGACATCAAAAGCAGATATCCGATCACTTGCCACCATCACAAGCTCATCTTTGAAATAATAGATGTCGCGGACTTTCCCTTTGTAGAAATCTTGCTGTCCTTTAAAATCGAAATTCGTTTGTTTGATCCCTTTTGCCATGGGCTTAAAATTAGTCAAAAAAAGAACGATTAATCGCTGTGAATTAATTTTCTGAGCCACTCATTAAACGACCCTTATTGTATTGTTCGGTTTTGATGGCTTCACCGTCTTTATTGTAGTAAATCCAAGAGCCATGCTTGAGGTCATTTTGGTAATTCCCCTTGATTTGGATTTCACCAGTTTCAAAATAGCTGTAGAAAAGACCGTACTTTTTATTGGAAGTGTATGTAGTTTCCGTTTTTCTTTTTCCAGAGGGGTAGAAAGTGGTTTCCTTTCCTCTTTTTTGATTGTTTATGAATTGGGCAGTTTTTACTAATTCTCCGTTTTCATAGTACTTTCTGATACCATTAATGGCGCCTCTTTGATAAGGGGTTTCTAATACCAGCTCACCATTTTCATCATAACTTGGCCAAATTCCTGTTGAAAGCCCATTGACATAGGTCTTTTCTGCTTTTAACTGACCGTTTAGAAAGTATTCTTTGAATTTTGCGTCTTTGGCCAACCTGGTATAGTTTTCCATTCGCATTAAATCACCAGTTTCGTAGTAGTATTTATTCTCTCCTATCTTAGCCCCTTTTTGATATTTCAGCTCTTCAGAGAGGTTGCCATTTACGAAATACTTGAGAACAGAACCATTCAATAGTCCGTCAATGTAGCTTCCGGTTTCCCATTCAGCACCATTCTCATAATATCGTGTGTAGGGGCCATTTTTATATCCAGCCTGGTATTGATAGACCCATTCTTTTTTACCGTTTTGATAAAAAGTAATGTATTGCCCTTCTATTACTCCCTGGCTATAATTGAATTCTGACGAAACCTGCTCATTTTCATAGTAGGTATAGGCTTTTCCAACTGGCGTACCATCTATATAGGTGGCTTCTTCTTTTTTATTGCCGTTGGAATAATAGGTGATGTTTTCTCCATTGAGTTGGCCTGACGTGAATTTCGAGCGATTTTTTACTTCGCCACCTTCATAAAAAGTCAATACTTCACCCTCCAAAACACCTTCTAAATAGCTTCCTTTTTGTACAGGTTGCCCATTTCGACCATAAACCTCAAAGGCACCAGTTTGTGCACCATCCGTGAAGGTGATCTTGGTCATGAGGGTGCCATCTTCGTAGTATTCTTCGAAGACACCATTCGCTTTGCCTTTTACAAACATGCCTTTCTTGGCCAGGGCACCTTCTCTAAAATATTTCTTATAGACCCCATCCAGCATAGAAGAATCTCCATTCAAGGTGGTGTACTCTTCTTTTACCTCTTTGTAAAGCGGAGGGTAGTAGGTTTTGACAACTTGTTGAGCATTGAGCCCAAAAGCAAAACAAACCAGTATGATGATCAATGTCTTTTTCATAAAAAAGCCTCACGTAAAACTACGCAAGGCTTAATTAAATCTTGTGTTAAGATCACATTTTCTCAATCACCATGGCCGAGGCACCGCCACCGCCATTACAAATACCGGCAACACCGATCTTTCCATTGTTCTGGTCAAGTACGTGGCAAAGTGTGGTTACGATCCTGTTTCCTGAAGCTCCTAGAGGGTGACCTAAAGAAACGGCTCCACCATTTACATTCACTTTGTTAGCATCTAGACCGAGTTCTTTATTATTAGCCAAAGCCACAACAGAGAATGCCTCGTTGATCTCGTAATAATCAACATCCTCTTTTTTGATTCCGGCATTGGCCATTGCTTTAGGAATGGCTTTACTAGGGGCCGTTGTGAACCAAAGTGGATCTTGCGCAGCGTCAGCCATACCGATGATCTTCGCTATTGGTTTAACGCCCAACTCTTCTGCTTTTTGCCTGCTCATCAAGACCATGGCAGATGCACCGTCATTGATAGTAGAAGCATTGGCAGCCGTCACTGTTCCTTCTTTGCTAAATACAGGTCTTAGTGCTGGGATCTTTTCAAAAAATACGTTGTTGAATTCTTCATCTTCATCCATCATGATCGGATCACCTTTTCTTTGTGGGATCGCCACAGGAACGATCTCATCTTTGAATTTACCGGCCTCGGTCGCTGCAGCTGATCTTTTGTAAGAATTGATGGCATATTCATCTTGTTCTTCGCGGCTGATATTCATTTCTTTTGCGGTATTATCAGCGCAATTACCCATAGGGAATTCATTGTAAACCTCCCAAAGACCATCTTTGACCAAGCCATCGATTAATTCACCATTTCCATATTTGTAACCATACCTCGCCTTCGGGATATAATAAGGAATATTTGACATGCTTTCCATACCACCAGCAACGATCACATCTTGCGCGCCTACCATGATCGATTGTGCAGCAATCATCATGGATTTCATGCCTGAAGAACACACCTTGTTGATTGTCGTACACGGCACATTTTCACTGATTCCAGCACCTAGTGCAGCTTGACGAGCTGGAGCCTGTCCGAGACCAGCAGAAACGACATTGCCCATGTACACTTCTTGAATTTCTTTGGCATCAACACCTGCTTTTTCCAAAGCACCTTTTATAGCAAATGAGCCTAATTGTGTCGCTGTAAAACCAGCTAATTTCCCTCCAAAGCTACCAATTGGGGTTCTGGCAGCGGATACAATATATACTTCGTTCATGTTGTTTTATTTTTGCCTAACGACTGTTAGCAAAGTTAAACAAAGCCTTTGGTTTTCCATGACCATTCGTGGAGAAAGAGAGACGGATTGACAATTGACAATTAAGAATTAGCAATTAAGAATTAAGAGTGAAGGGTGAAGAGTGAAATGTGAAGAAGGTGAGGAGGGATTTGAAATTTGAGAATTCATTTTCTAAGCGTATTAGTGTAATCATTCACCCTTTAGGCTGGGGTATTATTTGAATTAACAATTGACAATTAAGAATTAGCAATTAAGAATTAAGAGAAGTCAGATGTTAGACGTCAGACACCAGAAATCAGACAATTGTGAATTAGTTATTTGGATAGACTGGTGAGCAAGAATTTGAAATTTGAAATTTCATTTTCTAAGCGTATTAGTGCAATCATTCACCCTTTAGGGCTGGGGTATCAATTGAATTGACAATTGACAAATGACAATTAAGAATTAAGGGTGAAGAAGGTGAGGTGGAAATGGAAGTTGGCATTCGTTTTATCTAGAAGAACACTAAGAATTAAACATTTTTCACTCAACCTTCAACATTAAAGATCCTTGTTTACCAATCCGGCTTGTCGCTCTGACGCGGTTTCGTGGCTTTACGTTTCTTTTGCTGTACGTATTGAACCTCGTTATTCTTCATGGCTTCCAAGATCATTTGGGCTTTTTCAAGAGGGATATTCATCTCCTTTAATTTCTCCATCAGCTTTTCCATGGGGTCCTCCTCTTGAGGCTGTTCCTGTTGTTCTTGGTCCTGCTGCTGTTCTTGATCTTGCTGCTGCTCCTGGTCTTGGTTCTGCTGATCCTGTTGCTCTTGATCTTTCTTTTCTTGTTCGTCCTGCTGTTGTTCTTGATCCTGCTTTTGCTGGTCTTGGTTTTGCTGATCCTTATTCTGCTGGTCGTCTTTCTGCTCCTGATCTTGTTTTTGGTCTTGTTGCTGTTGCTCTTGTTCCTGCTGTTGCTGGATCAGTTTTTTGAGCAATTCATAATTGTAACGGGCTTGATCATTTTGAGGGTTCTTGATCAGGGCATTTTTGAATTCGGCTAAGGCCTGATTCATTAAGGTCGTCTTGTCATCTTCTGAGATCTCATTTCTGCGGTAGGCGATCACACCCAGCTGATTGAGCGCCATTGAAGCAGCAGAAACATCTTCACTTTCTTTCAATGCGCGATAGTTTGAGTCTGCGATGTCAAAGTATTTGATCTCTTCAGAAACGGCATTTAAAGAAGCAGAATCTTGTACTCTTTTTGCACCTTTTGAAATATCACTCAACACATCGAAGTTATCACTGCCATATGAGATGCGATAGGCGGCATTGGCCAGATTCAATTGCGCTCTTGGGTCATAAACTTGTAGAGAATCGATCAATAGGGTGTAAGCCTCAACTGCTTGTTTAAATTCGCCTGCGGCATAAGCTGCTTTGGCTTCTCTTTTGAGCGCATTAGACTTCGCTATCTTAGTCACTGGATCCGTATCGATCAGGCTAAGAGAAAATATCAGTAAATAGGAAATGATGTTTCTCATACTCTCAGTGTCTTTCTTTTGGTCAATGCATCGATCAAGAGCAATAAGATAGCTCCGGCAACGAAGAAATAAAACTTATTGGCAGAAGCATCGATCATTCTTGCATCTCTTACTTCGCCTTCGACCTCATTGATCGCTCTTATCAATCTGTTAACGTCATTTTGCTCAGAATTGATTTCAAAATATTTGCCGCCCGTATCAACAGCCAATTTTCTTAGTGATTTTGAATTGAGCTTAGTAACTACTTCTTGTCCATCGCGATCTCTTTTAAAGCCTCTAGACTGTCTGATCTTCGAACCTGTTTCCGTACCGACACCCAAAGCAAATAATTGAATACCCGCTTTTTGAATGCTTTTCGCTGCTTCTGTGGTTTCATCTCCAAAATCTTCACCATCACTGATCATCAAGATGATCTGTGCTTTTTGTTGGGTTACCAAAGACTCGGTTTTGTCTAATTTATCGAAGGCGACATTTAGAGGTGAGCCAAAATCTGTTCCGGCATTAGGCACAAGGCTAGTATTCAGCGTGCTGATGAATAGATTCAAGGCACTTTGGTCATATGTTAAGGGGCATTGCACAAAAGCTTCAGATGAGAAAATGATCAATCCGATGCGATCAGAGCTAAAGGCCTCGACAATGTTCTTCAATTCATATTTCACTTTCTCTAAGCGGGTAGGTTGAATATCAAAAGCATTCATAGATTGAGAGAGGTCGACTGCGATAAAAATATCTTTACCCTCAGATTTTACTTCTTTGGTCGTTTCACCGAATGAGGGCCCCATTAATGCGATGATGATCAGCGCAACTGCCGTAGTTCTCAATAAGATCTTGAAGAAAAGGGGCCTAAAAGTAGTTTGCATTCGCTTGGCAATCTTCAACAAGCGAATGACATAAAAAACATAGGCCAATAGGAATAAGCCTATGAAGATCAATTCTGTATTTCCGAAAGTCCTAAACCAAGTCATTTTTACCGTTGAACTGCGAATATAATGATTGTACGTAGAGTAGCCTTTCCGTTTGTCATTTCCCTCAAAAAAAGCTGTTAAAGCTTGTTAAGAAACTTAAACAAATCATGACCTAGGTCAA
>CBFHYE010000043.1:0-14944 GCA_965659985.1 Roseivirga sp.
GTCCTAAGTGTTTCGGCAGGATTTAGCTTTCTTACCTTTTGGATCTGTACGTTGATGGTTAGAAAAGAAACACCAAGTAGTATCAAAACAGATATCGCTAGAGGCCCTGCACCGATTGTCGGATAATAGGCATAGATATCAGAAAGGAGTTCTCCGATTAACAGAACAGATACTGAGCAACCCAAAAGGACTGCAAATAAAAATACGAAACGATAGCGTTTAAGAATACTTGAACCTAACTCCATACCGTTAGCCCCCAGTACTTTTCTGATACCAAAATTCTTGATATGGCTCGACACATTAATTGTTACCAGACCGTATAATCCCATAGCTGCAAGGAAGACCGCAATTGAGGCTGTAAAAACCATGATATTGCTGATTCCTTCCATTTCTTCATAAAAACCATCGAATGCCTCTGCTTGAATGCCAATACCAAAGGCTTTATCAGGGGCAATTGTCTTTAAATCTTCTAGAATTCGATCTCTTTGAGCTCGGATATCTCCTTCAGTGACTTCAAAATAATAAGCAGTGTATTCTGAAGGTGGAATGGCTTTAAAGGCCGCTCCTCTAATTTTTTGATCTGGCGCCCAGTAGAAGTAATCTTTTACAACTCCTATGATCGTATAAGAAGTAGAGTCTTGTAAAACCGTTATCCCATCTGGATCGAAATCCAATTGTAGCTGATCCATGAAAGTTTCATTGACCACCAAGGTCTGATTAATGTCAGACGCTAGGGTTGGATCAAAAAGTCTTCCCTCAACCAACTCAACACCGAGCAATTCAGGATATTCAGCACCTACACTAAAGAATTCAGCATATTTTTTTACATCACCATTTTTGAATTGCCATCCATTTAGGCTTGTTCCTATCAGCGCTTGAGTACCTGCTACGGCAACAACATTTGGATCAGTCTCTAAACTTTCTCTAAAAGGCTCTCTGTAAATTGAATCCGGTATGCTTACTCTAAGCTTATTATACTGATCATAACCCCAATCGAGGCTTCTGTTCACTTGATTTGTATGAATGAACATGACTGCTGCCACAATGGTAATTGTTGCCAGTATCATCTGAAAAGTCAGGAATACAGCACTTACATTTCGATTTCCTCCACCTGAATTACTCCTTCTGAAGATCAATGTAGGTTTATAAGAAGAAGCTACAATGGCCGGGTAAATACCTGAAACCAGGGTCATAAATAGCAAAATGGAAACGAGGAATAACCAGAAGCTTTGATGTCTGAGAATGTCTAATTTAAGGTCACCACCAGCTATCTCATTAAAGGTCGGCAACAAAAAGGACCCTGCCAATAAAATGGCTAGTAGCATTGCGAATGAAGTCAGGATAAAATTTTCAGTGAGGAATTGGAAAATAAGCTGTCTTCTGCGGCTACCAATGACCTTACGAATCCCTATCTCCTTCATTCTCTTCATCACCATTGCCAATGAGATATTGATATAATTAAACACTGCGAGAATGATCATGAAGATGGAGATTGAGGCTAAAACGAGATTTCCTTCAGCTGATGGCGCACTACCAACACCGCCATAGATGCTATAGGAATTTCTTGCCATCGTGCGCAAAGATTCCAATTCAGTATAGATGTAGGGATTCGTTCCGTTGTCTTTATTATGTAAGGCCAACAATTCATCCATACCGGCAACTAGCTGACCTTTCGATACTCCCTTTTGTCGTTGAATGAAAAAATTAGTACTTATCACCTCGTTGGCTTCCTTTCTAACCCTATCAATATTTTGATAATTGACAAGAAGGTAATTCTGCATACTCCCCTTGCTAGGACTGTTCTTTAGAATAGCACCAACAGTGAAACTCTTCCATTCGTCTCCTATCTTTAGATCAATATCCTTACCAACCCCAAACTCTTGTCCAAAAAACCGTTCATTGGCATCTTCATTGATCACAATCTGATCGGGTTGAGATAAAGCATTCATATTCCCAGCGATCAGCTGAAAGGTGAACATTTTGAGATAATTTTCATCAACAAAAAGTGCAAAAGTAGAGGTCTCAACATCGTTTACTTTTGTACCAGACCTTCTGAAATAATAACGCGTATGCTTCTCAATTCCTGGGACAGACTTTAGTATTTCATCTATCAAATCATTATCAGTAAGTCCATTTCGACCAGTATTGGATTCAAGTTCTTCGTAATGAGTAACAAGAAAAAGATCGTCTAAATTTTCGTGATAAAAATCTTTATAGTAGCTCTGCTCTATAAACTTAAAAGAGACCATTGCGCAAGCGAGTGCTATTGAGAGCCCAAGCACATTGATGGTTGAGGGCATGCGCTGCTTCCACAAATTCCGCAGACCGATTTTCAAGTAGTTCTTTATGATTCCCATGTTGTTGAGTTTTTGATTTCTTGATTTTGATTTGATATTTGACCACCTGAACAAGCGGAACACATCCCAGGCAAAAGACCTCTTGGCTGCGGAAGGACCTTTTTCTTCCATTCGCCAATAGAACAGCTCATATACGTCACCCTGCAATTGCTCTAACAAGTCCTTGTTACAGTACCATTGCAAAAAGCGATCGGCCCATTTCGGTGGTTTATGATCTGCGTTTTTCGCCATCAGGCAATTGAATAAATGGGGCTAGATCCTAATTGACCATAGAGTTTCTCTCGTACCGATCTGACCTGATCGATCATTTGTCTGCCCGAAGCGGACAACTTATAGAAGCGCTTACGTCTTCCTCCTCTTTCCTGTGTAGCACCTCCCATTTCAGAAGTCACTAAACCCTTTTCTTCGAGCCGGTTTAGCACTGCGTGCACTGCGCTAATATTTAACTCCCTACCAGTTTGAGTTTTCATCTCTTGCAACACACCAACTGCATAGGCCTCATCGCGAAGCACCCCTACCAAGAGAAGAATAAGTTCTTCTAGTTCTCCAATGTGATTTCCTTTACTCATAACATCTACAAATATAGAAATAATATTTAATCTATTTTTGTAGAACTAATATGAATTGTAAAAAAAGCCTTATCATCAAGTCTGACATGACTCACCCATCGCCAAAAGTATCCATTGTGATGGCAGCGAAAGATACTGCCCCTTATTTAGCTGACTGCCTGGATTCGATATTGGCACAAAGTTATTCCAATTGGGAGCTCATTGCTATTAATGACCACAGCTCTGACGATACTGGTAAGCTATTATCGAGCTATGCCGAACGGGATGATCGAATCAAATATCATAATTCGGACCGCCCAAAATTGATCCCTAGTTTAAAATTTGGGTATCAGTTTGTAACAGGTGAACTCATCAATAGAATGGATTCTGACGACATGATGCCCAGTGACAAGTTAGCGACAATGGTCAAGCACTGGCAGCAACATGGCAAAGGTCATGTGATCGCTGGAGGCACAAAACATTTTGTGGATGAAGGTGAAGTCGGGGGTGGCTTTATTCGATACGAAGAATGGCTAAATGAAGTCGCGAGAGAGAACAAGCATGATGAAGAGATCTATACTGAATGTGTGATCCCCTCCCACTGTTGGTTAATGCATAAGGAGGACTTCGACTCAATTGATGGCTTTGAGCCTGAGGTATATCCAGAAGATTATGATCTCTGTTTCAGAATCTATCGTTCTCCCTTAAAGGTAGTAGGCATTGATAAGGTACTCCACCACTGGCGAGATCGCACTAATCGTATTTCAAGAACTTGGGAAGAGTATAAGGACAACCGTTATTTTGATCTAAAACTAGATTATTTTTTACAGATTGACAGAGACCCATCGCGTCCATTAGTATTATGGGGAGCGGGCAGAAACGGCAAAGATCTTGCGAAGCGATTAAAGCAAAGGGACGTACCTTTTGAATGGGCTTGTGAAAATCAGAACAAAGTGGGGCACAATATATATGGCGTCATTCTTCAATCTATAGACGATGTTGCCTCTATGACTTATCCTCAGATCATTATCGCTGTGTCCTCGCCAGATGGAAAACTGGAGATCAAGTCTCAATTAAAGGAATGGGAAAAACTACCTAAAGAAGATTACTGGTTCTTTCTATAAAAAAGGCGGCCATTACTGACCGCCCTAGCCCTTATCTTCTTCTGATCTGCCTATATGGGAATACTACAGCAGATTCATTACCATCTTTACCAACAGCAGCAACACCGAAATAGTAGTTGTCAATCACAATTCCCTCCAAGGTGTGCTCATTTACACCTGTAACATACACAAAGTTATCCCAGGTTGGCGATGTGGTTAATCTAAAGTAGATCTTGTAGCCTGCGATATTTGGATCGTCAGTTGCCTCCCAAGCCAATGTGGTCGAAGGACGAACTGCGCCCCCAATTCTTACATCTCTAGGAGCTGGAGGTGCCCAGGCAAGCCCAGCCAAAGAGATCTCATTCACCGCTGTAAGTTTTTCAGCATAGCCAAAGTTCACGCCTTCGATCACATCACCATACTTGATGCCATTCTCTTCTCTGATATCCTGATGCTGACGATTGTAATTTTCATGCGCTTCCATAATTCGGACGCCTGCAAATCCCAAATCATTGAAAGGTCTGTGATGCCCTCCTCTTCCGAAACGATCTAAACGATAGATCATCATCGGGTTCATTTCTGGCATATAGGTCTTTACTTGTTGATGGATATATCTTGCCAACTGACGAGAATTACCATCCACTTCTCCCCCGGTAAACCTTCGTGATCTTCTTAACTGTTCTGACTCATTAGCTGGTGTAGGCTCAGAAAATATCCTAAACGTACGATTATCGATCACGCCATCAACACCTTCAATGTTTCCGATCATGTCATTATTTAATATGCCGACTATATCCCATTCGTTTTCTTCAGCATACTTTGCTAACCCTGCTCCACCGAAAAGCCCCTGCTCTTCGCCAGAAAGGCCGACAAAGGCGATGCTATGTTTGAACTTATAATTGGATAATACACGAGCAGCTTCAATTGTACCTGCCATTCCGGAGGCGTTATCATTTGCACCTGGCGCGTCAATCTCATAATTCATGGTATTGGATGCTCTAGAGTCAATATCTCCCGACATCATCACATAAGAGTTAGGATAATCTGTTCCTCTCAAGACCGCCACGACATTTACTACATAGGCATCTTTTGGTAC
This sequence comes from Roseivirga sp., assembly GCA_965659985.1. Taxonomy (GTDB): domain Bacteria; phylum Bacteroidota; class Bacteroidia; order Cytophagales; family Cyclobacteriaceae; genus Roseivirga. Next base: position 5,105 of record CBFHYE010000043.1, read on the forward strand.
TCTTCGATTTCCTTCTTGAGTCACAAGATCTTTTTGGTAAAATACCTCCAGGCATCCGCCACATTCTTCAGAGATTTTTTCAAACTCTGCTTTGATCCACCTTCTTGCGGCTCCTATTCCTCTAGTCTCTGAGACCGTATCTGAAAAAGTATTTCGGGTACCAAAACCTACCAACTTTCTGATGTCTGTTTCTATTCGGTCAGACGAAGTGTTATTGATGATATCATAAATACGTGTATCAATCTGTGGTGGTGCATCTTGTGCATTCACCTGATTTACAAAGCCAAATACCGCTCCGGCAAATAATATTGTACGCAAGAATCTCATGTTCATTAAGTTTAAGGATGGGAAAATAGTTGAACCAATCAGGGCAATAAAATGATTCTTGATGAGCGGAGAATATTCAAAAAATATTCCTCTTTGGAGGTAGGGGGATTTGGTTAATAAATTGTCTTATAGATACATTTTATTATTACTGAAACCAAAAATGTGCTTCAATCAAAAACTTGGCAAGAACATTGCCGTATATCAAGGAGGAATTAGAAATAGGATGAAAACGAAAACAGTATTATTAACAGCAGCAGCAGTAGTCGCAACCGGAATTGGCATCTTAGGAATTGCCAATAAAAAGATCTCTTTACCAAAAAGAGGTACAGTTAAGAAATAATTTAACCTGTTAAATAAGGTTAAGACGGATAAGCCCCTCAATAGAGGGGCATTTTCATTTATAAACTTTATTAAATTAGCAGCCGAAACAGGTTCATGAAAAAAACGCTACTCTTCCTTTTATTCATCTTAGCATTTTCTGCTCAAGCACAACGCACTCAAGTTGAAGTTGACCCTAGAAAGTATATCGATACGGCTATCGTCTACATGGAGCAGGAAAATTATCAAGAAGCTGATGTTTATTTTATGCAGGCGCTAGAGAAGATCGACCTGCTTTCTGCCGATTTTTGCTTCTACTTCGGCAAGAACTCACTACTGCTTGGCAAATTCGCCCAAAGTATCGACTGGCTTAACAAGTATCTAGAATTAAAAGGTAGTCGTGGTCAATACTCCCGAGAAGTCCTGAGCCTCTTAGACACTGCTGAAAAGGGTTATCGTAACTCTAGTGTTACAGGAGAAAAAGCTGACATCAATAGTAAATTCTTTTACCTCAACACCATTGCCTGTGATGAAGGTGAAGCCATTATGTGCCCTATCTGTAAAGGGCAAGATGTGATCATCACCAAAGACCGTCTTGGTGAGAGGCTGTATAAACAATGTCCTTACTCCACCAATGGAGTACTTTCTTGCAGAGAATACAATCTTTTGATCCAAGGTTTATTAAAACCTAAGAACTAAGCAACGTTTTTCGGAAAAGTTAATCTTTTGGTTATGACGATGAGAAGTTATAAACCAAAAGACATTATTATTGAATTCATCATTGTGATCTTAGGCATCACCATCGCCTTTTGGCTTTCTAATCTTGGGGAAGAAAAAAAAAGAAAGGGAAATGGAGTCGGCCTATCTCGCTGACATCAAAAGCGACCTTCAGGACGACTATAAATCCCTCAGCTTCTCAATCAGAAAGAATGAAGCCAAGTTTAAAACCTTAAGAAAAGGCATTAGATATTATCAAGGAGTGGACAATGGCGTCACACTTGATACCCTTGTCAGTTATGCTGGACTTATTGGTAATTACTACCACTTCATTCCTAACGATTACACCTATATCTCCCTACAGCAAAGTGGTGACTTTAAGATCATATCTAATCGAGATTTGAAGAAATCATTAGTCAAGCTCTATGGACTTTATGATCTTATTGAACGTGAGCAAGACAATGTACTATCAGGCCTGGATGAAAATTATTTCCCCATTTTGATGAGTAATTTAGACATGGTTACAGGCACTATTGAAAACCCTGGCTATTTCGAATCAACTCCTTTCAAGAACAACATGGGTTTCGTGATCAATGAGATTTCAACTTTGATCAGACTTTATAAAAATGCTCAAACTCAAATTGAGATGATCGACAGCACATTGCTTAACCTTGAGTAATTTGCTCAAGCGTAAGCTGGATCAAGTTATTCATGACCTTGTTATGGTCTTTTGAGAAAGATTGGTTGGCTCTATTGGCAATTAATGCGTTTAAACTCACCATTCTATGCCCCAACATGGATGCCAGTGCATAATAGCCAGCAGTTTCCATTTCGAAATTAGTGAATCGCCCAAAAGGGCTCTCAATTTTAGCGAATCTGTCGGGTAGGTTCTCTATCGTTAATGGAAGCCGCAATTGCCTCCCTTGAGGCGCGTAAAAGCCCGGTGAGGTAATGGTTACCCCTTGAAACATATGATCACTGAACTTGGCTAACAGTTCAATAGACGCTTCAGCCATATAAGGTGTAAAGGGTAAGCCTACCAAACGCTGCACTTTTGAACAAAAATTCTGAATACGCTCTTCAGGCACATATTGATAAAAATACATTAAGGTATCTAAACCTAAAGCTGCAGTAGAAACCAAAAAAGCATCCAATGGGATGTCGGGTTGAATACACCCTGATGTACCAATTCTGTAGATATTTAGTGAGCGAAGCTTCCTTTTGATTTTCCGTTTGGCGAAATCAATATTGACCAAAGCGTCTAGCTCTGTCAATAACAACTCTACATTATCCGTACCCATTCCTGAGCTGATCACTGATAGTCTTTTGTTGCCAATAGTACCCGTATGGGTGATCAATTCACGGTTACCAACCTGAAACTCGATCTTGTCAAAATGTGCACTGATCTTAGCCACTCGATCAGGATCCCCGACCACGATCACTTCATCCCCAATCATCTCTGGATGAAGATTCAAATGATACACTCTTCCCTCAGGGGAGATGATCAGTTCTGAATTCGCGATCGTTTTCCGCATTAGTCGAGTTTAGCGGGTTCCCTTTTTACACCCTTTAGTGGATTGTAATGGTTGGTATTCTTTTGGTAATAGCCCGTGCCATCATATGGTCTTCTTTCAGGGTGCTGTCGACATTCTTCTGAGCAACATCCATCCATCAACCAACCTGCTTCTTCCGACATTGGCATGTGTCGATTACATTCAGGATTTGCACAGTTGACCATACGGTCTGTCGGCACACCGGTAACATAGCATCTACTGACGATACTTGGGTTGACCGTATTGACATCGGCAGTGATGCGGTTATCGAAAACGTAGCATTTGCCTTCAAAGTCCTTCCCTCCTGCTTCGATACCATATTTAATGATACCGCCATGAAGTTGATAGACGTTTTCAAAGCCTTGTTCCAAAAGATATGCAGAAGCCTTTTCACACTTGATCCCCCCTGTACAGTAGGTGATCACCTTCTTGTTCTTCAGATGATCTAATTCTTTTACCTTTTCAGGAAAGTCACGAAAGTTGTCAATATCAAGCGTTAAGGCGTTTTTGAAACGCCCAACATTGTGTTCGTAATTACTTCTGACATCAAGAATCACTGTATCCTCATCCTCGCTTTCCAAGACTTGTTTAAAGTCTTTAGGTTCTATATACTCGCCTGTTTTTTGTCTAGGATTGATCGCTCTCAAACTCGAGTGCACGATTTCAGGTTTTACTCGTACATGAAGCTTGGCAAAAGCGTTTTTATCGTGCGCTTCTACTTTAAATTCAGTGTCTGCAAAGCGACAATCTGAATGCACATAGTCCATGTACTTCTCACAGTCCTCCTTAAGTCCTGAAACTGTCCCATTCAAGCCTTCTGGCGAAATGATCACACGACCTCTTAGATTGTTCTCGACACAAAATAAATGATGCTCTTCTCTGTATGCCTCATAATCCTTGATGTCGGCATAACAGTAATACAATAAAATTGAATACTCCTTTTTCATAATTCTGCCCTATTGCTTGTAGGGTGATTTATATCCTAAAAATAATATTTCTCTAAACTTCCTTTGCAGGATTTCCAAAAACCGTTTTACCAGCCTCAACATCAGCGATCACCACTGAACCGGCTCCTACTCTGGCATTCTTACCTATTTTAACACCAGGCACTACAGTTACCCCTGAACCAATGAATACATTGTCACCGATCTCTGAGCTGCTTCCCACCACAGACCCTGCTCCTACCTGTACCAGATCTCCCAATTGAGCGGAGTAATCAACGATGGCGTTGCTATGGATCAAACAATGATCACCAATTTTGGCATTTGCCCCAACAACAGCCCCATTATTGATAAACTCACCATGTCCAACATGTGCTGATGGTGAAACAGAAGCGTTGCTATGAATGGCATTGACAGGCATCTTCTTCCTGCGATCTTTCATCAATTTCACCAGACCACTTCTAAGGTCTCGATCATCAACCGCGATAAAGCCTTCACACTTCTTACCGATAAGTTTTAGGAAACCATCATCATCCGTTTCACCTAATACAGATATTTCGCCTAGCGTTGTACCATGTAATTCTTTATTATCATCGAGAAATCCGTAAACAATGACCTCATTGCTTTCAAAGATCTCAACTGCTGCTTCTCCAAGTGCGTTTGCACCAAAAATGATTACCGGGTTTTCCATTGCTTTTCTTTTGGGCTGCAAAGATAAGTTTTTTCAATGCAAAATCAGCCCAATCAATCAAGAATCACCATTGAGTAAATGAACCCCCACATGGCAGTCAAGACACTTTTTAGCCTGACAAAACTGTTGATAGAGTTCATTTAGGCCTTGACTATCAAAGGCAGAGCCTGCATTCCAATTCAACCCAGCCCATAGTCTTGTGATTCGATTCTGCTCAGCTTTTAGCTGAGTCAAAAGATTAGTCGCTTTGTCCATATACTTTCGATCATCTTGGTCTAAAGAATAGGCTACGAGCAAAGGTGCTGTAAGATTAATGAGAAGATGGGTTACCGTATTAAATGAGACCTGCTTTATGGGTTTGGTGATTTCTCTATCTGGCCGGATATGATGTTGCCAATAATCACTCAAAGGCACAGACATCACTTGATACAATTCTTTAGCATTCAACCCCCTAAAAAACAACTCCCATAAGTTGTTGAAGTGATGAAGCAATGCAGCTAGTTGAACTATTCTTTGCACTGGCTGATTTTGCGGTCTTAATGGTGCAAACTTCCATTGCGTAAGATCGAGTTCGTTGATGCTTCTATATTTTGATTTAAGAAAAGCGAAAGTTTCCTGTAATTCAATTACATATTCATCTTGAAAAGTACCATTCAAAAAACCTCCAATCCCCAAAAGTAGCGCTTCCTTTTCTTGAATAGACTTGGCTTTTAAAAGCCATTTGAAATCAACGCTTCTTGCTAAATTCAACATAGGCTCATCATTAGCCTTAAACCCCATAGATTTTGCCAACATCCGAAATGTTACCTCCTGCCAATTATTCTTTGTAAGCGCTAACTCTTCTAAAATGAGTGCCGACTTTCTTTCCAATCGCTCAACCAAAACCCTTTCTAACATCGACAGCCGCTTTATCGCGGGCACCTCATCGAGGCGTGTTCCACAAGGCACATGAGAAGGGTTTTCAATTAAGCGCTGATAACGGTCAAAGAGTTTGGGCTTGATCAACCCTTTAAGTGCAAGGGCAGGAATTTCCTCACCAGAAGTTGTGAATACAGCTTTGTCATTTTCATAAACGACATGTAAAACCACTGCATCATAATTGACGTCAGTTTGATGACCGTGCTGATACCAGTCGGAGGCTTTAACATGAATCTCTACAGCCCCATGCCATTTGAGGCCATCTATTTCGATATGGGCTTCTTTAAAATCAGGACCATCATAGACATTGCGATAGCCTGGAGAGATCACCTTTAGTTGGCTACCTCCTATGGATAATTCTTTTTGACGAAAGAGTTGATTGCGCCAAACGTAATAGAGGAAATCTTCTTGCATGTTCAGTGTGTGTTACACTGAAACTACAGAAATTTTGATAAATATTCTGACATTTCTTCTTGAAGCGCTCGTGCTTTTTGGGAAGCCACCTTGGCAAAATCTTGAGAACCATCGGCATAAATAATGCCTCTGGAAGAATTAACGAGTAGCCCACATTGGCTGTTCATCCCGAACTCAGACACTTCAGACAAGCTACCTCCTTGTGCTCCGACACCCGGAACTAGTAAAAAATGATCAGGTACATGCTTCCTAATATTCTCCAAAGCCGCTGCCTTAGTGGCGCCTACCACATACATCAAGTTATCGGTCGATCCCCACTCCTGACTTTTGCGCAATACTTCCTCATAAACCTGCCCACCCCTTTCGAGATTTAGGTTCTGAAAATCCTTTCCACCAGCATTCGAAGTCAGCGCTAATAGGATCACCCATCTGTTTTCAAACTCGAGAAATGGCTTAACTGAATCTTCACCCATATAAGGAGCAACCGTAATAGAGTCAAAATTCATTTCTTCAAAAAATGCACGCGCATACATTTTAGAAGTGTTGCCTATATCTCCTCTCTTAGCATCTGCAATCGTGAACACATCATTTGGAATATACTCGATCGTCTTTTGTAAGCTCTCCCAGCCTTTGAGCCCATGGGCTTCATAAAAAGCAATATTAGGCTTGTAGGCTACCGCATAATCGATGGTCGCATCAATGATCTGCTTATTGAACTCAAAAATTGGATCTTCAGCTTTGCGTAAATGCTCAGGAATTTTGTGGATATCCGTATCAAGTCCTACACACAGATAAGATGACTTCTTCTTGATCTGTTCGAATAGGTTTTCGCGATTCATTAGTTTCTAAGGTCGGTGGTATACTCTACGTTATACTTTGAGTCGTTAAATTTAAAGAATCCATCCTCAAAAGATCTATTCGGAATAAATTTCGTGACAACAAAAGAAGTTGGAATACCATCATAGTCGATAAGATCCCAGGCTTTCAGATATGAATCTTGCTGGCCGATATACATGATGATCGTTGTGAAATCAGCATCTTCATCGGTTGAAATAAGCTTAACAACATTTACAGAAGCACCTTCACGCTCGTCTTCTCCAACAAATTCAAATTCGAAGCCCTCCTTATAAATGTCGTAAATATTAGCTGGGTTGATCGCTTGCTCATCAGGCTCAAAATTGCTGATCGTGAGCTCCTGCGCCTCTGCTATATAGGTCCAAAGGGTTGGACCATCACAAAAGATCAATTGTCCTTGAAAGTCAACAAAGAACTTTTCTTTGGCCACGGCTGCATCTCCAGTGTATGAGTCTTCACCATCCATACCATTGGCTAGTTTTTGCGTAAAGCTGATCTCAAAACCAGGCATGGCTTTGTAAGTTTCACTCATTTTATCGAGAATAGCCTTCGCATCTCCACTCTGCCCATATAATGCGCTTGCCATAAACAATGAAAGACAAGCGAAAAGTATTTTTTTCATAACTGTATATCTAATCTCGATCAATTATTGTTCAACTCATTCAATAACTGTTCCAAACTATATTCATCTGGTATAAGTACCTCTCGTGCTTTAGAACCTTCAAAAGGCCCAACGATTCCAGCCGCTTCTAATTGATCGATGATTCTTCCTGCCCTGTTATATCCCAATTTAAGCTTGCGTTGGATCAAACTGGTACTTCCTTGCTGATGAGCCACCAAAAGCTTTGCAGCTTCTTCAAAGAGCACATCTCGATCAGACAGATCGACATCACCTGCTGAGCTATCGCTTTCTTCACCTACATATTCTGGCAACATGTAGGCAGAGCTGTATCCTCTCTGAGACCCAATAAAGTCACAGATCTCGTCTACCTCTGGCGTATCTACAAAAGCACACTGCAATCTAATTATATCAGAACCCATTGATAATAACATATCACCTTGACCAATCAACTGATCCGCACCACCTGAGTCAAGTATGGTTCTGGAATCGACTTTTGAAGTAACCCTAAATGATAACCTAGCCGGGAAGTTCGCCTTGATAATACCCGTGATCACGTTAACGGATGGACGCTGCGTTGCCACGACCAAATGAATACCAATGGCACGTGCCAATTGTGCCAATCTGGCGATCGGAGTTTCTACTTCCTTACCAGCCGTCATCATCAAATCCGCCAACTCATCAATAACCAAGACGATGTATGGTAAGAATTTATGCCCTTTCTCTGGGTTTAATTTTCTTTTGGTGAACTTATCGTTGTACTCCTTGATGTTACGACAAGCAGCATCTTTCAATAAATCATAGCGCTGATCCATCTCAATACAAAGCGAATTCAGCGTATAGATCACCTTTTTAGTATCTGTAATGATCGCGTCTTCAGAATCAGGAAGCTTTGCTAAGTAGTGTCGCTCGATCTTATTGAAGAGTGTTAATTCCACCTTTTTCGGATCGACCAAAACGAACTTCAATTGAGAAGGATGCTTTTTATAGAGTAACGAGGTAAGGATCACATTCAATCCGACAGATTTACCCTGACCTGTTGCACCCGCCATGAGCAAGTGAGGCATTTTAGCCAGATCGGTTACATAGACTTCATTAGAAATGGTTTTTCCAAAAGCGACAGGCAATGCCTTGTCTGAGTTCATGAATTTATCGGTAGAGATCACAGATCTCATAGACACCATCTCTTTGTTTGTATTTGGCACCTCGATACCGATGGTCCCTTTTCCTGGAATTGGTGCAATGATACGAATACCCAATGCCGCCAAACTCAAAGCAATATCATCCTCTAGGTTCTTGATCTTAGAGATCTTCACTCCTGCTTCTGGTATGATCTCATAAAGCGTAATGGTAGGCCCGATCGTGGCCTTGATACTTGAGATTCCGATCTTAAAGTTTGTAAGCGTTTCAACGATCTTGTCCTTATTGGCTTGAAGCTCCTCCTTGGTCACGGAGATCTTACCCGTAGAATACTCATTCAGCAGGTCGACTTTTGGGAATTTGTAACTGGCCAGATCAAGGGTCGAATCATAGTTCCCTGATTCCTCAACCAGTTTTTCTGCCGTTTCTGAAATCTCCACTTCAAAAGCAGGCTCCTCCTTCTTTTTAGTGGGTGCTGGTTCTTTAGGTGCTTCTACCTCAAGCTCCAGCGTATTATTCTCTTCTTTGTTAGTTTCTTCTTTTACTTCTGGTTTACCCAGATCTGTTTCTAGCGAAATCTCTTCCTCTTTCTTTTCCTCAGTCTTCAGTTCAGACATTTCGATTGCCATCTCTGCAATTTCCTGCTTCTCTTTCTCTTCTTTTAGACTGACTACCCAATCCTTGAGTTCCTCCTCAGCGCTATCCTTCGGTTCCTCTGTTGGTTCTTGCACAGCGTCATTCCTTGAGCTATGCGAAGAGGTCTCTTCTGAGACTTCTTTCTCTCCTGCCAATGGCGGTTCAGCCACACTCGTAGCTTTTTGTAATGTAAATACATTGGTGATGTTAAAGAAGAAGATCATGAAGACCAACAAGGTGAAAACAAGGAAAAGCACGGTTCCAAAGCCTAGCAGACTATCGAAATAAACGGAAAGCTGATAACCAATACCTCCGCTGTAGAAACTCCATTCGGAAACGTCATCACCAGATTTGATCATTGAACCCATCAAAAGGCTCAACCAAAACATGAAAAAGACTGAAAATATTGATGCCCTCGATAATTTAACAAACTCTTGACCCCAAACGATCTTATAACCTGTCAAAAAGAGTACGGGTGGTAATAAAAAGGCACCAATTCCAAACCAAGAAAAGATCAGCTTGTGTGAAACCAACGCACCGAGAAGCTTCATCCAATTGCGGGCCTCTTGCCCAAGAGAGCGCACGGTCTCGTCATCAGCAAAAAAAGCTTCTACAACACTTTGATCCGCCTTGCCGGTAAAGAGATAACTCAAGCAAGCGACAAAGACGAAAATGGCCGAAAGCAACAAAAAGAAGCCAACGGAAAGTTGT
>CBFHYE010000044.1:0-15521 GCA_965659985.1 Roseivirga sp.
GCAGCAGAGTCACCGCCACCGATCAATGAGAATGCCCCACCTTTGGTAGCTTCTACTATCGATTCTGCTACTGTTTTCGTACCTGCTGCAAAATTCTCCATTTCAAAAACTCCCATCGGGCCATTCCAAAGTATGGTTTTGGAGTCTTTGATCACATTCGAAAAGACTTGCGCAGCTTGCGGGCCAATATCTAAGCCCATCCATCCCTTAGGGATCGCGTTGTTCATGGCGACCTGGGTCTTCGCATCGTTCGAAAAGTCATCTGCGATTACAGAGTCAATAGGCAATTGAAGATCAACACCCAAGGCTTTTGCCTTTTGAATTAGTTCTTTGGCCAGATCAAGCTTGTCCTCTTCAACCAAAGAGTTGCCAATCTCTCCTCCCATAGCTTTGAAAAAGGTATAGCTCATGCCTCCACCAATAATCAAGTTATCCACTCTTTCCAAGAGTTTTTCGATGATCAAAATCTTATCAGAAATTTTGGCACCCCCCATTATGGCAGTCAAAGGCTTTTCTCCAGTCTCAAGAACTTTTTGTGCATTCTCCAACTCAGCTTGCATCACAAAACCACAACCTTTATCACTAAAGAATTGTGCGATAACGGCTGTAGAAGCGTGTGCTCGATGGGCTGTACCAAAAGCATCATTGATATAGATATCACCATGTTTCGCCAGCTTTTGAGAGAACTCAACATCACCAGCAGTTTCTTCTTTGTAGAACCTAAGATTTTCTAACAACAGCACTTCTCCGCCTTTGAGATTTGCCGATAAATCATAAGCTTGCTCTCCGATGCAATCTTCTCCGAAATGCACATCCGTACCAAACACTTGAGATAAATGAGCGACCAAGTGCCTCAATGAGAATTTTTCTTCAGGCCCGCTTTTTGGTCGACCCAAGTGAGACATTAATACAACAGCCCCACCTTCATCAAGTATCTTTTTAATGGTTGGCGTTGCTGCTCTGATCCTTGTATCGTCTGTAATTTCAAACTTATCGTTCAAAGGCACATTGAAATCTACTCTGATCAATGCTTTCTTTCCTGAGAAATTAAAATCGCTTAGGTTTTTCATTTTTTATGATTTGGCTGTTGCTCTTTTTATTCTGTCGTTAATGGCTCTGCCCAGTCCTTGGTCGGGCACAAGTTCTGTAATAATGGTATGAATATCCTTAATTTCATCGAGCTGACGTAATCCCTTAAACAAGTTCTTTGCAGCTTCATTTATTTCACCTGTTTTGCTCAAGATAAACTGATTTTCTTTAGGAAGTTCTGTCAGAGGTCTTTCGAACATTAAAGCACCAAAATCAGTGATGTCAGTGATGTCATGCAAATTGATATCATCTTTGAGCACAATCGTTTTCTTTGGAGCATAATGGCTCTTAAGCATGCCTGGGGCAGCAGGCTTTGAGCTGGAATGCATCGCTACTGTTACTTCTCCAACAACATCTTCAATGTCTTCAACGGATAGCCCCCCCAGTCGTAATACTTTTGGCTTGTACTCTACAAAACTGACAATAGTTGATTCAATGCCAATTGTAGCATCACCGCCATCGAGTATATATTCAATTTTATTTCCTAATTGCTGAGCAACATGCTGAGCTGAAGTTGGGCTGACATACCCAAAAGGATTGGCGCTTGGGGCTGCCAAAGGAAAGTCGATACTTGCTAATAATTGTAGTGTTAATGGATGATTGGGAACGCGACAGGCTACACTTTCTAAACCTGAAGTTGTCAGATGAGGAACAATCGGTTCTTTCTCCAGCAATATCGTAAGCGGACCCGGCCAGAACCTATCCGTCAATTGCTCTGCGGCTATGGGGATTGCCTTCGTAAAGTGTCCAATTCTTTCGAGACTATTGGTATGAACAATCAATGGATCAAATGAAGGTCTATTCTTTACCGCAAAAATCTGACTGACCGCTTCTTCATTGAAAGCATTGCCTGCAAGGCCATAAACGGTTTCGGTAGGAATAGCGACCAACCCTCCTCGCTCCAATATGCCTTTAGCTTTATCAATATCGGTGCCTATCTCAGCCATCTATTGCATACAATTTTTAGCGATGACTTCTCCAACTCCTTCAACATTGAGGCTTTGGGCACTAAACAAGTAATTACAACCTTCAACTTGATTTTCTCTAGCTATTTCAGCTAAGCCAAGCCAATAGTACGCTTCACCCAATTGCGGGTCAAATTGAAGTGCTTTTTTCAAGCTGAAAATAGCATCGCCCGGGTTGTTGATCCTCAACTCAGCCTTCCCTTTATTTAATAAGATGACTGGGCTTTCGGGGGAAATACTTAATGCGAATTGAAAATCAAATAATGCACGATCAAACTCCTCATATTTGAACAAAAGGGCCCCACGGTTCAAGTAAAGGTCAACGATGGTTGAGTCAAGACCGATGGCGTAATCCAGATCGAGCATAGCTTCATTATCCTTTTCTAATGATACAAGGGCCAGACTTCGATTAAAAAATGCCTTGTAATTGGTTGTATCTACATTGATAGCGGTTGAGAACAATTCAATACTTTCCTCAACTTCGTTTAATCTAAGTTTTGCAACACCAAGTGCATTAAGTGCTCTGTAATTATATGGATCTTCTTCGAGGTATTTTTCGAAGTTTTGAGAGGCTGCCTCATAATTCTCTTCATCCATAGCCGAAATGCCTCTTTCAAGTAATTGTTCTTGACTAGGCCCACATGCTACGAATAAAAAAGCAATGGTTAGAAGACTGTAACTAGAAAACTTATTCATACCGCGTATTTAAGGCAGCAAAGATAGAACAGCTTCCTCTAAAAGCATTAACGATTGAGCAATACCTTCTTGGTTTTACTATTGGCTCTATAAGTTAGCCTCGCTAAATAAACACCATTTGGCACAGGCTGTCCAAGTGTATTCTCCCCTTCCCAATAAAACTCATTCTCACCAGTGAATGCCAAAGAGCCAGAAGAGAGAAAGACCAATCGACCAGAACTATCATAAACCCTCAACAGTGTAAAGTCTGTTTCTGGGACAGTAAACTGAAACGTGGCAAAATCAGAGAATGGATTTGGATATGCATTATCAAAGGTGAAGTTATTATCATCCTCTCCATCATCATAAGGAAGCACATTGTCTATTTTGCTTGTAAAAACACCACTGCCATGAGTAGCGATCATTATTTTTCCATCATTCCTACGATAATCGATCATATTCACTACGACATTGCCCACCTCACCATGTGCAGATTGAGACCAATTGGTATTTGCACCATCCAAAAGATCTGCAGAGAAGAGTCCAATACTCGTTCCTACAAAGTATTCACTTTCGCCTCCTTCCTTTGGAACAATGGTCACCCAGCGCACGGAAGGCCCAGCTCCTGTGCCATCAGGGTTCTCCTCTAAATTTGCCGAAATGTCAATAAATGATTGGCCTCCATTTTCACTGTAGAAAAGACTCGGAATATTATAATTGGAAAAACTCACAATGAGTTTATCTGCATCTCTTGGGTCAACGGCTATGCTTCTGATATAACCTTCTTGTGGAAAATTAGCAGCTGTTATTTCTTCGACAACATACTCAGTTGAATTCGCTGCATTAACCCTAAAAAGTTGCCCTGCAGCAGTTCCATAATAGAGAATATCACTAGGCTCAGTTGACACTTGCAAGGCACTGATCACTCCAGCACTCACTCTTGTCCTTGCCAACCTTGACCAATTGGCGCTTGCAGGTGAATTTGATCCGGCTGGTATTTGAGAAAGATTTCTATTTCGCCAAATCGCATCGCCACCCGCCAGATACATCCGGTTTCCATTATTAGGGTCTAAAGTGTAAGGGTTGATAAATAAATAAGGTTGACCAGGGTTCCCACCTCCACCTATTGGATCAACTCTTGTGAATGAGGTGATTTGCGCATTGCTATTAAGGCTTAAACGGTAAATTCTCGAGTTCTGAAAACTCATATAATAATAAACCCCGAATCGAGTACTGGCAGTGTAGCCCCCATCCCCTCCAATGACACGAACACCATTGGGTACATTCTGTCTATTTATGTTTTCCGTTAGTAATGTTCCATTGTCTTGGGTTCCCCCAAATACAAAATCATCAAGAGGATATTGGCTAAAAGAGCCTGCGTAAAATTGCGTTGTAGAATAGTTGTTGTTTCTATTCTCGTAAGCCACCTCATCCGCTAACATATTCTGGGACAAAAAGATACCACCATCATTGATGCTAAAGGCCGCATTGGGGAATGAAGGAATAAAGACCAACTCATGTTGATCCGGATGGTGCCCAGGATATAGAGAACCATCTCTTTCTTCCGGATCATAACCTCCTATCCAACTTACATTATCGCTCGAGCTAAAACCGTCAGTGCTTCTGTAAAGATTAGTGGCACCCACAAATACAATATCAGGATCGTTGGGGTGAACTTTAACCAGCATATTGTAGCCATCCTGTGTATTTATAGGATCGATGTCTTCACCATCTGGTAGATTAGCAGAGAGGTCTGTTACGGTATTCGCATTCCTATCATATTTTCTCAGACGGTATCCATTGTTTTCATCTGTAAAGAAGTAAACAATACCAGGGTTTGAAGGAGAAGAACCAATCTCAGTTCTTCGATTAACTGTATTATTCAATGTGAAAATCCTAGTCCAATTCACACCATCATCTGAGCGATATACGCCTGCTTCCGGAGCCAAGCTATTAGAATTTGTCGCGCTGCTCAAACTGGCATAAAAAGTATTGTCAGAAGTACGATGAACATCAGTATAAAATATTGATTGCTCTTCATTGAGATCTGAGCCTTCAGGAAGATTCAAAAAATCCCTGCCCAAGACCGTTGTCCATGTATTCCCACCATCAGCCGATCTCACAATTGCGCTCCATATAGCTGCGATCACTACATCTTCGTTACTGCCTGGGTCTGTAGTAATGTCCCAAACATATTGCAAAGGCGAACTAAAGGTAGATGGAGAACTGGCCTTTGTTGAACTCAATTGTATCCAGCTATCGCCACCATCAATTGATTTGAAAATTCCGTCACCTCGAAAGGGAGCTCCTGGTGCTCTTGTCGAATTGCCTAACAATTCACCGGTACCGTAATACCATACATTTTCATTCCCTGCTCTAATATCTTGGGCAATAGACGACACACTATGTATTTGCTCTGGTGTAGTGGATTTCTCCCAAAACTGACCATCGTTAGTTGATTTCCACATTCCTCCACTTACACCACCTGCAAGCAATACGTTTTCATTGGTAATGTCTAAAGCAAATGCCCTCGTTCTTCCTCCAAAGTTATTTGGTCCTATACCTAGCCAGTCGATGTTATTGGTAGCTGAAGAAACGTTGGTAGATTCTGATCTTGGTTGTGTTTCTTCTGCAAGCTTCAACTGATCAGCGAAGTCTTTCTCCAATTGTCTGTAATTCGATGGGATTTCACCAGTTGCAGGATCAGCTAGCATTTGCTGTTCGTAAGCCCATCGTGATTGCAGATCCTCTCCTTCTTCGGTAATTGATGCCTCTGAATTCTCAATCTTGGGTGATTCATCAATTTCCTTATCTAAGTCAAAATGCGGAAAGATGAACATGAAAATCACGTATAGGCCAAGTGCCTTGAAGAGATGGTTTTGTTTAGGTTTAGACATTATTGACAAGATAACGAAGGAATAGATTTACAGAACGCATTCAACTACAATTAAAGTGCCATTTCAAGACTTTTGTTCAACATTCTCATGATCGAAGAATTCCCATCAACTAAATCATCTATTTGGCTAAAGGGGACCCATTCAAGTCCTTTAGATTCATGGTTTCTGCTCAAAGGAATATTAGCATCTCCGATAAATAAGAAACGGACATCATAATGGTCGTGAGCGGGGATATCTCCCTTAGCCGGAATTCCATGAATGTCAATGTCAAAGATATCTTCAGAAACGAGTTCAAAACCTTCCCTTCCTGACTCTTCGATCAACTCGCGGTTAGCCACACGGCATATATTGGCATCGCCATCAGCATGACCTCCAAGTTGGAGCCATCGATCCAGCTTTGCATGATGTGTGAATAGCGCTTTACTTTGACCGCGATCTATTACCCAAGCCGAGCCAGTAAAATGCGCATGAAGTAAAGACCGCTCAAAGCAATTATCATAAGCCAAAAGAGATAACATCTTTTCTTTAAATGTTATCTCTTCATTAGTGGGCTGATAGCTCTTCAGCTTATTTTCAAATTCGGTTCTATCTAATTCAAATTTCATCCGAGATCACCACGTTGACTTTATTTAATTTATTTTCTTCAATATCTCTAATTACTTCTCCTCCACCAGCATTCGTCATATCGCCTTTTCTTACGATAACATAAAAAGTTGTCAGTTCTAATTTCCTAAAAGTAACACGGCCTTTGTCATCGGTCATCATTGTTTCTTGAATCGGATTCACTTCGTTATTGTAATCGTCTTGATTCGCGTACAGCGTCACCTCTGCCTCGGGAACAACATTACCAAGGTCATCCAAGACAGTGATTCTCAATTTTGTGTTAAAAATCTGAGCTTCTGACTCTTGTGTTTGAAAGAAAAAACTGGTTAGAATTAGCGTAAGTATAAATAGCGTTCTTTTCATGATCTTTAGTTTGTTATCAATTTATCGAATAGTTTTTCAAATGGTTCGGCTTTTGTATACAAGTGGTCTTGATATACATTGGCCATTAATCTCAAAAAACTGGGTTTTCTGTCAATATCTACTTTTTCAATAATGACATTTCCAAATCGTTGATCGATTTGCTTCTTTTCCAAGTCTCCTGCGATTGGTTTCAGATACCACTTCTCAATGGTTTCTTCGTAGGTTTCTTTATCAGAAATCCGCCTATCTGCTTGTGCAAGCTTATAACCTTGAGCTAAAACCCTTTCTTTGAAGTAGTCAAACAAAAATTGAAAATTGTCGGGAGTAAATAGTTCGTTGAATGTAATAGCAAATCCATTGGCATATTGAGTCTCTAATAAATGCACCTTCATCGCAGATTCAACCTTTTGCTGTTTGAGGTGATATGCTCGGTCTAGGTCTTGAACAAGATTCATTCTCTCTTCAGAAGCTTGCCATAAGGTAAAATCAGAAATGTCCTTCTCAGTTCTTTTCAACAGCTCATGCACAACGGGCTCCTTAGGTGACTGTTTTCTAAATAATTTATTGTAAACCTCTTCGAAATAAGACTTTGCCATATGCTTTAAATACTCTTTGCAACTTCAAATGTTATGCCGAGATGGTTTTAAATATCCAAAATCGTCATAATGGAGCTCCCCGTGATCCAACAATTTGGCCACTACTTCCTGAAAGAGCTCTTTTCTTCGTGGATCAAGCATTTCTACCAAGCCGTTGGTATCGACATTAACATTTTGTCTTAGCGTGTTCAATATCTGTTTTTTATAGTGAACAAAATATTTCTCATCATCTTGATGCCTCTGTTGCGAAAGACAATTATCACAAACCCCACAACGATCATAATCAGTTTCTCCCAAGTACTCCAACAGCTGTGCTGTTCGGCAAATGTCTTCATTGTGGGCATAAGCAATCACCGCCTCAGCTTTACTCAATTTGAGCTTTCTTCTTGATTCAAGTCTCTTGTTGTCAATAGGTAATTGATCGGGACCGGTTTTTGGAACTAAGAAAGTGAGTCGAGGGGCATCAGTGGAAGATTGATAATCTATGATCTCAAGACTTGCAACATATTCAAGCTGATCTTTCACTCCTTTTGTAGTTAAACCCATCAAACCAGCCAAATCCGTTTCATTGATCTGCAGCTCTCTTTGATAAAGGTCACCACCATACAATCTTAATAGACTTTTGATCAATGGGTCCACCTTTGCATTCGCGATCTGGAATTGATAGAGTTGTGAAGAATTGAGTAAAAACTTGACTTTAGACGGTGAGTAAAACGCTTCAGTCAAGTGAATCACCCCTTCTTCTTGAAGAACTTTTAGCGAATTAAATACTTGTAAAGGATGTTTTTGAAAACGTGAAGCAAAATCCTGATGGTCGATCTCAAAGGCTTTTTCAGGCATGCTCCCATTTGCCAGCTGATAATAATTACCCAACATTTGATAAACCTCCCTTACCGTCTCTATTGATGGAATGGCATTTTTAACCTTTTCCCTTAGGTGCTCAATATCTCTTTGATTGCATACCATTACCGCAAAAGCCTTGTGCTCATCTCTTCCCGCTCGGCCTGCTTCCTGATAATAGGCTTCTAGATTTTCGGGAATATCCATATGTACAACAGTTCGAACGTTGGACTTGTCGATCCCCATGCCAAAGGCATTGGTTGCCACCATTACTCGGGTGCGATCATGGATCCAGCTGTCTTGCTTGTACACTCTATCTTTAAAAGGTAAGCCTGCATGATAAAAATCTACCGACAGATGATGTTGATATAAAAAATGAGCAACCTCTTTTGCTCTTTTTCTAGTACTCACATAAACTATGGCCGAGCCTTCAACCTTCTGCAATACTTCAAGTAGTTTTCGATCTTTGTGCTCTTCAAATCTGACGGAATAGCTTAGGTTGGCTCTTGCAAAACTCTTTTGAAATAGCTCTCCTTTCAGATGAAGATTTTCTTGAATATCCTTTTGAACTCTAGGCGTTGCCGTTGCGGTCAATGCCATCACAGGTACATTTGGTAGCAATTCTCTAAACTCAGCGATCTCCATGTAAGCTGGCCGAAAGTCATAACCCCATTGCGAAATACAGTGCGCTTCATCTACTACTAAATACGAGATACCACGTTTTGCAAGTACTTTTTTTATACGCTCTTGGAAGAGTTCCGTCTTTAATCGCTCTGGCGAACAGTACAGAAATTTAAGATCTGAATTAGCTGCGTTGTCCAATAAATGATCGAGCTGTCTTTTAGAGACCCCTGAGTGAATGGCCTCCGCACTAATCCCCCTTTGGTTGAGTTGAGCAACCTGATCTTTCATTAGGGCAATCAACGGAGAAATAACAATGCAAAGCCCCTCTTTCATCAAAGCAGGTACCTGAAAGCATATAGATTTACCTCCGCCCGTAGGCAAAAGTGCCAGTACATCTTTCCCTGACAAGGCTGCTTCAATGATTTCTTCCTGAAGAGATCGGAAAGCACCATGGCCCCAATATTTTCCCAATATGTCCAAAGGCTTGGTCATCGAGGGAATTTACAAAAGCTATGTCTGATTTCTACCAGCTAAGTTTCTCTTTGTTCAAGAAAGCGGCTATTCCTTTCTGGCAGTCTTCTGTTGCCCGTGCTTTTGCGTTTTGCTCAGCCGCGTGATTTAGGCCTTCTTTCAATGAAAGCTCCTGAACATTGGCGATCATCTCCTTGGTGAGTTGCATCGATTGACCAGAATTCTTACTGACCAACATGTAAGCAAAAGCGTCAACTTTTTCTTCTAAATCATCTGCCGATACGATTTCATTGACTAAACCATAGTTCTTCGCAGTAGAGGCATCGCACAATTCACCAGTAAGCAACAACTCTTTCGCCTTTCCCTCTCCGATCTTGCGAAGTAGAAATACTTTTACGATGGCTGGTATAAAACCAATGCGTACTTCGGTATAGCCAAACTTGGCATGATCAGCTGTAAATGAAAAATCACAAACCGTAGCCAATCCACAACCTCCAGCGATGGCATGTCCTTGGATCTTCGCAATCACTACTTTGGGATGCGTATAAATCTGATAGAATAATTCTTTGAGGTGATTCGAATCGGCCAGATTCTCTTCAAAAGTATTCTGCTGAAGTTGTTCTAGATAAGCAAGGTCGGCCCCAGCACAAAAAGCATCTCCTGCTGCAGCCAATACCACCACTTTTGCTTCGTGGTCTTTCTCGGCTTTTGTAAACGCCTCTTTAAGTTCGGTGACCATTTCAGCATTAAGGGCATTGCGTTTCTCAGGGCGATTAAGCGTAATTGTAGCTACCCTATTTTTGACTTCATAATTTACCAATCCCATTTCTATAATTGCTTAAAATAAAATCCCTCTTTCGGTACAAGATGCACTTGAATATCCTCTTGAAGTTGTTCTCTAAACCGATTCGAAGTTAGTACAAATTCATCTGCTTTGACAACTGAAATGTGCTCAGCTTGTTCGGAGACACATAAGTCCCACTTCACATCAGGAGGTAATTTGTTTACATCAAAATCGTTACTCAATATCAAGATCTTTTGCCCTTCAAAAACTATCATAGTCCCACCTTTCAATTGCTTTTGTGCAATGCCGAGTTGATCATTTGAAGGGTTTTGAATCGCATGATGATAAAGACGATATGGATAAATATGAAACGTGAGTTTGTCAAGATCGCTCAAAAGTTGGTGGCTCGCGATCAACTTTTGCTGATCGCCTGATCGAAAGCTTACCGCTTGTTCTTGCGTCACATCAAATACAACAAGCTCTGAAGAATTCAGCGATTTGGACCTTTGCCATATTTGGCTAGTACAAAAAATAAGACTCAGGCCCAGAGCAAAATATATTGACCTTACTTTTTTCTCCACGAGAGTAAGGAGAAGGCAAACAATAACTCCATAGATCAGCCAAGTCTCTATAACACTGAGTTGAATTCCAGTTATTTGACCATTGGGCAGGTTACTCACGCCCGTCACCAATTGATTTGTTGTTGAAATAAAGAAACTAAGTATCTGTCCTACCCAATCAGCCAGTATATCTGAAAAGCTAAAAGCGAGCAACGTAATACCCGTCAAAAGAATGAGAAAAGCAGCTGGAATCACAAAAAGGTTAGCAACAAAAAAATAGCTAGGGAACTGATGGAAATAAAGCATACTCAAGGGAGCTGTTGCCAATTGAGCGGCAAAAGACACACAGGTGATCGCCCATGCCTTATCAACTAGCCAATGTTTAAATTCAAATAGCTTATAGAGCTTCGGTTGTAGATAAACTATCCCTATAACAGCCAAATAAGAAAGCTGAAAGCCCACACTCATGATCAAGTAAGGATCTACAAGTAATAAAACCAAGGCAGAAGCTGCTAGCGAATTATAAATATTGCTATTCCTTCCTGTGCCTTTTCCAATGGCCATAAAGCTGAACATGGTTACTGCCCTCATCACCGAAGGGGACAAACCAGTGAGCCAAGCATATATGAGCAGAATCAAAATCGCTAAAGAGGTCTCTAACCAAAGGAGCTTCCTGATGCAAAATGGCAACCTTTTAAACCCAAATAAAAATAGAAGGTAGATCAGCCCGACATGTAAGCCAGAAACTGCCAATACATGCATAGCGCCCGAAGCAGCATAGGCGTTCGATATTTCGCTATCAAGCTCGTCTTTTTGTCCCAACACCAAAGCCAGTGCAATCGCCCGTATCTGTGCAGATGGAATATGTTGCTGAAAAATATCTGCAGCCTTCAATCTTAAATGCTCTGCTGTGCTTGCTATCCATAGGCGTTGAAAGTGGCCGACTTTTCTTATGTCTCTCTCGTAGTGTTGAAAATGAATATTTTTGAAGCCAAGGTATTCTTGATAGTCAAACTCGAAAGGATTGCTTGGTTTCTCTGTCTGTTGGGGAGGAGCTTGTACCCAAATCAAATCACCACTCTTTAGCAAAGATCCAGTAATTGTATCTGTGTAAAGGATCACCTTTCCCTCCACCTTCAACGATTGATCTGGATAGATCAATTCGTAAACATTGAGGTTCAATTGGTAACTGTTCTCTTTTTCTTGAGGCCGATCCTGTACATGGGCTTGGTAAGCAAGAACTTGTTCAAGTGATAAATTTTTTAACTGAATGGGATCATCAGCTTTAACCTTTTGCTCCAATCGATAAACACCTAGTTCAAAGAAGAGTGCCAAAGCCAATACACCATAAATCAAATTAAGTTTGATGGAATAAAGCCGATTTACTAGAATGAGAGCTCCAAAGAGTAGAAAGAAAATCCAAGAGGGAAAACTGAGTTGCGCTGAACTATAATGTGATGACACAATACCCAGCGCAAAGACAATCACTAACCTAACCAAAGGAAATTTCTGGAAGTACATTTTGCGTGTTTACCCTTGAATTTAATCAATTCAAGGTAAAAAGAATCAAGAAACGCACTTTCTCATTTCATAATGATCGATACCCGCCTCCTCGAACATTTCTCCGATCTGTTCAAACCCAAAGCGAGCATAGAGTGACATTGCCGCAATCTGCGCATGCATATAAAGTAGTGTGTCTTGAGGAAATTTTTGAGCTTCTATATGACCCAAAGCGGTTTGAACTAAGCGTTTACCAACACCACTTCCCCTTTGTTCTTTCAATACAGCAAAACGTTCTAGTTTAACACCTTTTTCGGTTTGTCTATATCGGCAAGTCCCTACAGGCACTTTATTGATATAGGCAATAAAATGAGTAGCCTCCTCATCGAGTCCATCAAACTCTTCTTCAGGCGGACAAGCTTGTTCTCCTACAAAAACGATTTCTCGAATCTTATAGGCCTCTTTTAATTCTGTCTCGTTCTCAATCTTTTTTACTCGAATCATTTGGGTTGAAGTGTTTATCGTAAGCGTTTATAATTTGCTTAACTAAACGGTGTCTTACAACATCTTTTGCATTTAGTTCTACGATGGCAATGCCCTTAACGTTTTTTAAAATTTGATAAGACTCCATCAAACCCGATTTTTGACGGTGTGGTAAGTCCGTTTGAGATTGGTCGCCTGTTACGATCACTTTCGAATTTGGACCCATTCGAGTTAAAAACATCTTCATCTGCATCGCGGTAGTATTCTGTGCTTCATCTAACAATACAAAAGCATTATTCAGTGTTCTCCCCCGCATGTAAGCTAATGGTGCAATCTCAATAATGTTATGCTCTTGGTAATATTTAAGCTTTTCAGCTGGAATCATATCACCAAGCGCATCATAAATCGGTCTCAAATAAGGATCGATCTTTTCTT
This sequence comes from Roseivirga sp., assembly GCA_965659985.1. Lineage (GTDB taxonomy): Bacteria > Bacteroidota > Bacteroidia > Cytophagales > Cyclobacteriaceae > Roseivirga. The sequence goes on from CBFHYE010000044.1 coordinate 12,886, forward strand.
TCAGGTCTCCGGGTAAAAAACCAAGATTCTCCCCAGCTTCTACAGCTGGCCTTGTGATGATGATCTTTTTAACCTCTTTATTCTTCAAGGCTCTCACCGCCATGGCCACTGAGATATAAGTCTTCCCGGTTCCTGCAGGTCCTATGGCAAATACGAGATCATTTTTTTCAACAGCATCAACTAATTTTTGCTGATTTGGTGTTTTGGGTTTGACTGTCGTCCCTCTTGATCCATATACTAAGGCATCATCTGAATGTTCCAATTGAGATACCTCTTTTTCAAGTACAGCTTTTACTTGGTCTTCACTTACCTTTCCATACTTGTGGTAATGATCGATCAAGGATTGCACTACTTCATTGATCTGCAGGATCTCAGAAGCACTTCCTTTGATCAAAAGCTGGTTTCCACGAGATACAATCCTACTTTTGGGGAAGGCAGAAGCCAAAGTCTTGATGTTCTGATTTTCAAGACCAAGAAAATCGACCATGGCTATATTTTCGAGTGTAATGAGTTTTTCTACCAAATTTGCTTATGGATTTATTGAATTGCTTTAGTTTTAAATTTGAAACGCATTTGCTACAAAGCTAGATAAAAACCTAAAATTCACAGATGCCCCTGATCACTTTCACATCTGATTTTGGTACCAGCGACCATTATATAGCTTTTGTCAAAGCAAACATGCTTTCGTTAGATGCTGAGCAAAAGATAGTGGATATCAGCCATAACATCACTGCATATGACATCTCACACATGGCTTTTGTTTTGGGCTCTGTATTTCGAGAGTTCCCAGAAGGCACAATTCATTTTGTTGGCCAAGACGAAGAAGCAGGTTTTTTCATCGCTTGGATAGAGGGACACTATTTTGTTGTGCCTAACAACGGCATTGTCAGCCTCATCACTGAGAGAAGACCTGACCTAATGATAGCTTTACTTGACAATGAAAATAGTTTACGTGAAGCTGCAAAGGCTGCCGTAAAATTGGCCCAAGGAGAAAAGATCGAGAGCTTTGGGGCACCATTGACCAACTATAAAGAATTCGCTCAACGAAAGGCCAGAGCTACTAAAAAAGAGATCGCAGGCCATGTGATCCGTGTTGATCACTTTGGGAATTTAGTTACCAATATCAATAAAACTGACTTTGATATTTTAAGCAAGAACCGGAACTATACCGTACAATTCAGTCGAGAAAAACTGACCAAGGTCAACAACAAAATGAATGAAGTGGAAGCTGGCGATGCCTTTGCCAAATTCGATGAAACCGGCCGGTTAGTGATTGGTATTTATCAAGGGGTTGGTGCGCAGCTTCTGGGCCTTTCATTTGATAGTGTAATCAAAATAAATTTTGAAGAGTAATGCTCGTAAGAATTGTAAGGATGACATTTAGAACCGAAGAAGTAGATAACTTCCTAGAGCTTTTTAATTCCACCAAAGATAAGATAAGACATTTTCCAGGGTGTCATCATTTAACCTTATTAAAGGATTACACTGAAGACAATATCTATTCGACTTACAGTATTTGGGAAAATGAAGAAGCCCTTAATGCGTATAGACATTCTGAACTCTTTGGGGAAGTGTGGAAGGCTACAAAATCAAAGTTTGCAGATAAGCCTATAGCATTCTCGAACAAAGAATTTATCAAGGTTGAATAATTTGATTCAGCTGTATTGGATTATATGAAATCTTTAATCATTTTTGCACTCCCAATTTTAAGTAGGCCTTGGTGGCGGAATTGGTAGACGCGTGGGTCTCAAACACCAATGTCTTCGGACGTGCCGGTTCGACTCCGGCCCAAGGTACAAAAAGCTCCTTTTTGAGGAGATTTTTTCATTTTCATGAATTGAGAAGAATTTCCATTGATTAGAAAAGCTACTTTTTCCAGATGTAAAACCTATCGCTACTTGCTAGAGAGAGAATGGGATGTATCTAAACCCAAGCTGCTTTTCATTATGCTCAATCCTTCCACAGCAGACCACCAACAAGACGACCCTACTATTCGAAGGTGCATAGGCTTCGCTAAAGATTTAGGCTTCGGAAGCCTGGTCATCGGTAACTTGTTTGCTTACCGAGCCACTTATCCTACCGATCTGGCTAAAGCTAAAGCGCCTATCGGAAAAAGAAATTTAGAATATTTGAGGAAAGCGAATCGAACTTGCGATACGGTGATCACTGCATGGGGTGTAGCCAATGTGGTCAAAAAACTCAACCCTCAAAAAGTATTGAAGACCATTAATAAATGGGAAACTTATTCTTTGGGCTATTGTAAGGACGGAACGCCCCGGCATCCTCTGTACTTAAAAAAGTCTGCCAAAATCATTAAAAATCAGGGTAGCTTCTAGCTCGTCCTATCTTAGAATCACAATCTTCCCAAAACCCTTATTGAAGCCCTTGTCACCTTTTGTACCGCGGAGGTTAAAACCAGCATCTCCTGAATGAGCAATCTGCACTCGATATAGGTAAGTGCCATTGGCTAATTGATCACCAAACTCATCCTTACCATCCCAGGCATATTCAGTGATGTTATTGCCAATTCGAATGGTACCGATTTCATCTTTTGTGATTTCTCTTACCAGTCTACCCGAAACGGTAAAGATCTGAATCTTTACATTATCAGGAATCTGATTCCCCGTTAAGGTGAA
>CBFHYE010000045.1:0-37974 GCA_965659985.1 Roseivirga sp.
GAGCACTTCAGCTTACTTTGGGTTCAAAACAACAAAAGGAATGATCATCTCTTCCATAGAGACACCTCCATGTTGAAAAGTGTCACGATAGTACTTCACGTAATGATTATAATTATTCGGATAGGCAAAGAATGTATCATCGGTTGCAAATAAATATTCAGTACTCACATTCAGGCTAGGTAGGTGATAATGCGCTGGTTTACCAACAGAGATAATTCCATTTTTCCCTTTATATCCTAAGTTCTTTCCTTGCTTGTAACGAAGATTTGTATTTACCTTTCTATCGCCCACGACTTTAAATGGCTTATTGACCCTGTAAGTACCATGATCTGTGGTGATCATCACCTTTTTACCATGATGTGCAATCAATTTGAGCATCTCGAGTAAGGGCGAATGCTGAAACCAGCTTTTGGTCAATGACCGATAAGCCGATTCATCTACTGCCAACTCTTTGATCATGCGAATGTCTGTGCGCGCATGAGAGAGCATATCTACAAAGTTGTATACCACCACATTCAATTGATTATTCAACAGGTTATTGAATTGGTCGTTGAGTTGTTTGCCCTGACTGGAATGAATGACTTTATGATATGAACTTTTTATATCTAGCTTTTCTCGCTTTAGATTTTCTTTTAAAAACTCAAATTCATTTTCATTTTTCCCTTCTTCACCTTCATCTCCAACCCACAGATCTGGATATTGCTTTGACATTTCTAGTGGCAGCATTCCCGAGAAGATTGAGTTTCTGGCAAAAGCCGTAGTGGTTGGTAAGATTGAATAATAGATCTCTTCTTGCTCCACATTGAAATAAGCATTAAGATCTGATTCTAAAACCTTCCACTGATCAAAGCGGAGGTTATCTATAATAATGAGGAACAAACTATCCTCAGTAACTTGAGGAAAAACTTTTTCTTTCAAAAGTTCATGTGATAAAATGGGCTTTTCACCTTCATTATTCACCCAACTTTCATATTCCTCCTTAATAAAACGCGCAAAATTTGCATTGGCCTCTACCTTTTGCATCTCGAGTACTTGATGCATGCTCTTATTCTCAGTATTATCGATTTCGAGCTCCCAGTAGACCAGTTTCTTATACACTTCGGCCCATTCTTCATGATCCATTTGATCATTGAGCTTCATGCTCAATTCTCCAAAATTTTGTTGATACTGAGAGTTAGTCCGATCTGAGACCAGACGCTTGTTATCCAGTATTCTTTTAACCGAAATAAGTATTTGATTGGGATTTAAGGGCTTGATCAGGTAATCAGCGATTTTTGATCCGATCGCCTCCTCCATAATGTGTTCCTCCTCATTTTTGGTGATCATCACTACGGGTAAGGTCGGCCAATGAGACTTGATGTAAGCTAGTGTTTCTAAACCAGACATCCCCGGCATGTTTTCGTCTAGAAAAACAACATCGAAGTTTTTCTCTGCACATGCATCGATAGCATCTGCCCCACTCTTGACCGGACTCACATCATACCCTTTATCTGCCAGAAAAAGCATATGTGGTTTGAGTAGGTCTATCTCATCGTCTGCCCATAAAATATTATATCTTTGCATCGCGCTCCTTTGGTGATAGGCTCGAATTTAAAAGATTAAAGTTGATACTTTGAACAAACGCAAAATAATCAATGACCCTGTTTATGGTTTTATCACCATACGCAGCGAACGAATTTTCGATATCATTGACCACCCTTACTTTCAGAGATTAAGAAGAATCAAACAAATGGGACTCGCTGAGTACGTTTATCCCGGTGCTCATCATACCCGTTTTCATCATGCCATTGGGGCAATGCACCTCATGTCAAACACCCTAGAGAATTTAAGATACAAGGGCGTGGAGATCAATGATGAGGAGTTTGAGGCTACTCTTATTGCCATTCTTCTACACGATGTTGGTCATGGACCGTTCTCACATGCACTTGAATTCAGCCTCTTGAAGAATGTTCCTCATGAGCATTTATCAAGAATTATCATCTCAAAGCTCAACCAAGAAATGGATGGTCATCTGACGCTGGCGCTCGAGATCTTTAATGGCAACTATCACAAAGCATTTCTGCATCAACTGGTGGCAAGTCAATTAGACATTGATCGTTTAGACTATTTGAAAAGAGACAGTTTCTTTTCTGGTGTTTCGGAAGGAACCATTGGAGCTGATCGAATCATCAAAATGCTAACGGTTCATGAAGGCCAGCTTGTGGTAGAAGAAAAGGGAATCTACAGTATTGAGAACTTCCTAAGTGCTCGTAGGCTTATGTATTGGCAAGTGTACCTACATAAAGCTGGTGTAAGTGCGGAGAAAATGATGATCTCTATTATCAATCGAGCCAAAAAGCTGACCAAAGAAGGTGATCAGTTAATCATGTCAGATGCCCTTAGACTCTTTTTTAAAAGAGAAATTGGTATCGAGCATTTTGCTGAAGAACCTGAAATACTAGAGGCCTTTACACGATTGGATGATTATGACATTTGGGGTGCTATCAAGATATGGGCCAGCCATGATGATTTCATTTTATCGAAGCTTTGTAAGATGCTTTTAGGTAGAAAGCTATTCAGAATCAAGGTAAGTAATGAGCCTCTGGCCAAAGCACTTAAAAAAGATATCATTGAAAAGATCGTTCAGCAATACAACATATCGGAAAAAGAAGCTAAGTACTTTTTTGATGCTGGACAGTTGAGCAACAATGCGTACCAAGTCGCAGATCAAAAGATCATGATTCTTTCAAAAAACGGAGAAGTAAGGGATGTTGTTGAGGCGGCAGACCTACCAAATATTAAGGCCATGTCTAAAGTAGTACGCAAATACTTCTACTGCTGGCCAAAAGACATAACTTTGTAAGATAACTAATTCATAAGATGGAGTTTAGCATAGACCAAATTGCTGAGATCATAGAAGGTGCCGTAGAAGGAAACGGACAAGAAAAAGTTCAAAGACTGGAGAAAATCGAAGAGGCGACCAAAGGCAGCCTTGCCTTTTTAGCGAATCCTAAATACACGGAATTTATTTATTCGACTGAAGCTAGTGCGGTGATCGTCAACAAAGATTTTGAGCCAACAAAGAAAATCCGTGCTTCGCTGATAAGGGTTTCAGACGCCTACTCGGCCTTTGCCAAACTTCTTGAGGCCTATGAGCAACTGACTAAAATCGAGAAATCAGGAATTGAACAACCTTCCTTTCAGCATGAATCTGCTCAAGTAGATGAAGGTGTTTACTTAGGTGCTTTCTCTTACTTAGGTCAAAATGTAACTATTGGAAAAAATACCAAGATCTATCCAAATGCAGTTATTGGTGACAATGTTAAGGTCGGAGAGAACACAGTGATTCACCCTGGAGTGAAAGTTTATGCCAATTGCCAAATTGGTAATAATTGCATTCTTCATGCCGGTGCCGTAGTCGGAAGTGATGGTTTTGGCTATGCTCCTCAGGCTGATGGAAGCTTTAAAAACGTACCACAAACTGGCAATGTGATCATTGAAGACTATGTGGATATTGGTGCAAATACAACAATCGATTGTGCAACTATGGGCTCTACAATTATCAGATCTGGGGTTAAAGTGGATAATTTGGTCCAAATTGCACATAACGTAGAAGTTGGTAAGCATACTGCTATAGCTTCACAAGCAGGCTTGAGTGGTAGTGCTAAGATCGGAGAAAATTGCCAGATCGGGGGGCAAGCAGGTATTACTGGCCACTTACATATGGCCAATAAAACAGTAATAGGACCTCAATCAGGTGTTCCAAAATCGATCAAAGAAGAAGGTAAAATTTGGTTTGGCACCCCAATCATGGAGCACAGGGATTTCTTAAGGACGAGCATCATCTTAAGAAACCTCCCCAAACTCATAGATCGGGTCAAGGAACTGGAAAAAAAACAATAGATTTGCAAGATTTTTAGCTTAGGCCATGCATACAAGACAACATACCATTAAAGAACCGGTAACGGTATCAGGCGTAGGATTACACACAGGAGTGGTCACTAATATGACCTTCAATCCTGCCCCGCCTAATCACGGCATTAAATTCCAAAGAATAGATTTGGAAAATCAGCCGATTGTAGACGCTGATGTAGATTATGTAGTTGATCTCTCAAGAGGAACTACCATAGAGCACAATGGAGCTCGCGTCAACACAGTAGAGCATACATTAGCTGCGTTAGTTGGTCTCGAGATCGATAATGTAATGATTCAACTCGATGGTCCAGAACCACCCATATTGGATGGTAGCTCTATGATGTTCATCGAAGCCATTGAAACTGTAGGCACAGTAGAACAAAATGCTCTGAGAAACTTCTTTGAAGTAACTGAGAGCATCATGTATCGCGACCACGAGCGAGATGTAGAGATCGCGGCCCTACCCTTAGACGATTATCGTGTAACGGTCATGGTGGATTATAACTCTCCTGTTTTGGGAAGTCAACATGCTACGCTAACGGATATAAGAGATTTCAAAAAGGATATTGCCTCAAGTCGCACCTTCTGCTTTTTGCACGAGCTAGAAATGCTCTATAAGAATAACCTGATCAAAGGCGGAGATTTAAATAACGCCATTGTGGTTGTAGATAGGGTTGTAAAAGATGACGAACTCGATTATCTCGCAGGCCTTTTCAATAAACCGAAGGTGGAAGTAAAGAAAGAAGGAATTCTTAATAATGTCGATTTGAGACATCGCAACGAACCTGCCAGACATAAACTTTTAGACGTTGTTGGTGACCTAGCTTTAGTAGGAAGACCCATCAAAGCACAAATATTGGCTGCGAGACCTGGTCATGCAGCAAATGTGGCTTTTGCTAAGAAATTAAAGAAAGCCATGAAAGACTCGAAATCTTCAGCGCCATTCTATGATCCGAATATTCCGCCAGTAATGGACATTACCAAGATCATGAAGATCTTGCCGCATCGCTATCCATTCTTGTTAATCGATAAGATCATCCATTTAGATGATACGGTGGTAGCTGGTGTTAAGAATGTTACCATGAATGAGCCTCACTTCACTGGGCATTTCCCGGGAAACCCTGTTTTCCCTGGTGTTTTACAAGTTGAAGCCATGGCTCAAATCGGTGGTATTTTAGTCTTAAACACCGTTCCAGATCCTGAAAACTACACCCCATATTTCTTAGGAATTGACAGATGTAAATTCAGAAAGATGGTTGTTCCGGGAGATACTATTAAATTTAAGTGTGAGTTGACCGCACCAATTAAAAGAGGTATCGCCCAAATGACGGGCTATGCCTATGTAGGAAATACACTCGTCTGTGAAGCCAACATGACGGCAAGAATAGTTAAAAAAGCATGAACCAACCCTTAGCATATATACATCCTGAAGCAAAGATCGCACGCAATGTAGTGATCGAACCTTTTGTCACCATTAGTCAGAATGTAGTGATCGAAGAAGGCTCTTGGATCGGATCTAACGTGACGATCATGGAGGGTGCCAGAATTGGTAAAAACGTAAAAATATACCCAGGTGCTGTGGTGTCGGCTATTCCGCAAGACCTCAAGTTTGGTGGAGAAGAAACGACCATGGAAATTGGAGACAATACCGTGATCAGAGAATGTGTGACACTCAATAGAGGCACGGAAGCAACGAACAAAACGGTGATAGGCAAAGATTGCCTCATTATGGCTTATACGCACGTGGCGCACGATTGTGTTGTGGGTGACAACTGTATCCTCGTGAATGCTGTACAATTAGCAGGACACGTGAATATCCAAGAATGGGCAATTGTTGGAGGTGCAGCAGCCATCCATCAATTCGTCAATATTGGTGCACATACGATGGTATCAGGAGGGTCACTCGTGAGAAAAGATGTGCCTCCATATACAAAAGCGGGACGTGAGCCTTTGTCTTATGCAGGGATCAACTCCATAGGTCTACGTAGAAGAGGCTTTTCAAATGAAAAGATTGCTGAGATCCAAGAGATCTATCGCTATGTATTCTTGAAGGGCTTGAACAACTCTAAGGCCATTGAAATGATCGAAGTTGAAATGACTCCTTCAAAAGAAAGAGATGAAATTCTTAATTTCTTTAGACAGTCAGATAGAGGCATCATGAAGGGTTATTCTGCCCGATAATGAAGATCGAAGCAAAAGGCATTGGAAAGAAATTTGTTCGAGAATGGATATTCCGAGAGCTAAATGCTACACTTGATTTAAACAACCCGACAGCCATCACCGGCCCAAATGGAAGCGGAAAGTCTACGCTCTTGCAGATCCTATCGGGATATCACCTGCCAACCGAAGGAGAAGTTGTTTACAGTAATAATGGTCAACAGGTTGCTGCTGAAGAGATCTATCAGTTCATCTCGATTGCCACGCCCTATTTAGAAGTCATTGAAGAATTCACATTAGACGAACTTCTTCAGTTTCATTTTAAATTCAAACCGCTTAGTAAAGGACTTGATCTCAAGGATTTTAAATCGTTGATATTACTCGAAAAAGAAGGGAAAAAAGAAATAAGAAAATTCTCATCTGGAATGAAGCAAAGGCTAAAACTTGGGCTTTGCTTTTTTACCAGCTCAACAATCTGTTTATTGGATGAGCCAACTTCAAACCTTGATGAGTTTGGCGTTTCTTGGTATCAAGAACACATCCAAAACGTAGCCAAAGAAAAATTACTGGTCGTAAGCTCAAATCAACCATATGAATATGAGTTCTGTAAACAAAAAATTCATATTCCCGATTTTAAATAATTGAAATCATATGAGGGGATTACCTCATTTAAGTGTTATTATTGAACTCAATAAGTATAAGGCAATGCAAAAAATTACATCACACCTATTCTCACTACTTATAGTTGTATCGTTATTTTCAATTTCCGCATGCGGTGGCGGTGGCGATGATGAACCAGAACTAACACCTGAAGAGCAGCGCTTGCTTGAATTAGCTGGATCAACAGGCACACGATGGACAGCAACCTCAATCACATTTGATGGAGCACCAGCAAATGGCTTTGACAACTTCAGCCTTACTTTGTTTGGAACAGATCCTACGGCAACTTTAACCTACAATTCGACAGATGGAGACCCTTTATTGGGTTCTAGCGGAACTTGGTCGTTTAATGGATCAAACATCAATCAGATCATTGTTGATGGTAATGACAACAACGTGTACAACATCAGTAATCTGAACACGAGCACTACACCTTCTACAATGACACTAACAGTCAACTTTACCTCAGGCGGTGGAGTAGCCAATGGTGTTTCAGGAACAGACGGCACTTACGTCTTCAATCTAGAAGCCCAATAAAGAAAAAGAAACTACTTAAGGCCTCATCCAGATTCTGGTTGAGGCTTTTTTATTTTAGACTGATCAAGGTGATACCGCTACCTCCCCTTTCAACATGTTCATCCTTGAAATTCTTGACTTCTTTGATCGATTGCAGATAGTTGCGGGTCACTTGTCTTAAAACACCATTTCCTGTGCCATGAAGGACTTGTAGTTCGTTCATTCCAAGTAAAAGCGCTTCATCGATCCATTTGTCAAGTATCGGAATGACCTCTTCAGCACGTTTTCCTCGGAGATCGATCTTCGAATTGAAGCCAGACATCTTTTGCGTAAGATCCAAATTCCTCGATGAAGTTGGATCGCTTTGTTTCTTGAAGGCTTTCTTATTCACGCGCTCTAACCTATTCATCTTCACGATCGAGGTTAATTCTCCGATCTGTAATTCAACATCTTTTCCCTTGATATTTATAACCAAGCCTACAGTAGTTTGTCCTTTAACTCTTGCGTAATCACCTTTAGAAATTACACCCTCAACTGCTTTCAATTCTTCTACAGGCTCAGGTTTCTGCTTCGCTTTGAAGGTTTCGAGTTCTTGGCGTTTGGCTTTTACAGTCTCCTTTTTTGCCTTAGATTCTTTGATCTCTCTAATCACACGCTCAACTTCTTTATTGGCTTGCTTTACAATTTCTGCAGCCTCCTGCTTTGCTTGATTAAGTATTCTCTTTTCTCGGTTTTCTATATGTGATTTTAGCTCTAAATATTGACTTGTGAGTTCATCAAGTTCAGACTCTTTAGATTTGATCTGCTTTTTCGTTTGCTCTACATTTTGACGCTCCTGATCTAACTTAGCAAGCATGCGATCGTAAGACACCAACTTTTTACCCACGCGTTTCTTCGCTATTTCCAAAGTGCCTTTAGGCAGGCCTATCTTCTGGGCTATCTCCAGTGCAAAAGAACTACCCGGTTTACCCATTTCTAATTGATATAGCGGTTGCAAATGATCAAGATCATAGCGCATAGCACCGTTCAAAAGTCCTTCTTCCTTTTCTGCAAACTCCTTTAAATTGCCATAGTGCGTGGTGATCACCCCAAATGCGTTCGCTGCTTTCAATTCAGCTAAGATTGCTTCAGCTATAGCTCCACCATACTGCGGCTCCGTTCCGGTCCCAAACTCATCGATCAATAGCAAACTCTTCTTATTTACGTGTCCCAGAAGATGCTTCATGTTGACCAAATGAGAACTGTAGGTACTCAAGTCATTTTCTATTGATTGCTCGTCTCCAATATCTATAAAAAGGTCTTTAAAAAGCATGAATTCGGATGACTCATCCACTGGAACCAACAAACCACATTGAAACATGTATTGTACCAAGCCTACTGTTTTTAAGCAGACGGATTTACCTCCCGCATTGGGCCCTGAGATCAGTAAGATCCGATTGGCTTGCTCCAAAGCGATATCTAGTGGAACGGTTTCTTTACCATGCTCATTCAGCGTTAAAAAGAGATTAGGGTGTTTGGCATTGAACCATTTGAACGATTTACTCTCAGACCACAAGGGTTTGGTCGCATCGAGCAATACGGCTACCCTCGCCTTTGCTCTTATGAAATCTACTAGCCCTAAATATTGCATAGCGCCTTCGAGATTATCAACCTCAAAACGGACATAATCAGTCTGCTCAGTAAGGATCCTGATCATCTCGCGTTTCTCCGAGTACTCTAATTCCTTTACCTCATTGTTGATCTCAAGTACCTCAGTGGGTTCTAGATACACCGTTTGGCCAGTACCCGATTCACCATGAATGAAACCTTTGATCCTTCTTTTATATTCAGCCAAGACGGGGATAACCATTCTTCCATCCCTAATGGTAATTCCAACATCGTCATTGGTGAACTCTTCTTTTTTAGCTTTACTTAAAATACGATCAAGGACTTTTCTGAGTCGCTGACGTTCTTGATGTATGCCTTTACGGATTTCATATAATCGATCAGATGCATTGTCTTTTAGCTTTCCCCTTTCATCAAATATTCTATCCAAAGACCAAAGCAGATCCTCATTGAAGATAACAGGATGAGTTAGTTCAGTCAACCTTGGATATTCTTCTCTGTGTTCTTTAAAAAAGTCAAGGCATTTATCTAGTGTTTTTAATGACAGAATGAGGTCGAAGAACTCTTCCTCAGTTAAAAATGCATTCGAAACCTTTACTTTGGGAAAGTATTTAGAGATATCTATGTAATTCGAATTGGGGAAAAGCGCACCTGAATTAATGATGCTCACAAACTCCTCAGTCTGTTCTAGCCACTGCTCAATTGAAGGTTTATGCGTAGAGAATTTTATTTTCTTAACGAATTGTTGTCCTAACGAACTTTCGCATTTTTCTTCAAGGAGATTCCTCAGTCTATCAAAGCCTAGTTTTTCTTCAAGATTTGAAGGGTAAAGCATGCAAATACTAATTTGATGAAGTCACTTTTTTTAATCTGACCTTTAAACTGTCAATAACTATGTCGTTGATTCGCAAAAACTTCTCGGAGTTCAACATGTAATATTCATAGCTTTTGAGATAAGCCATTGTATCGACATCATGTTCTTCGAAAATGCGATTTTCTATGTATTGGAAAAGGTTGGTAGCAGAATCAGGTGAAATACTTAATGCATTGACCTGACCCTCTGCGATTCGAATGTCGATCAAGACCTTAACCATCTCTTCTTCGCTTAAAACATTCTCCGGAATAGTCTCTTCCTCTTTACAACCAAAAAGCAAAGCAATTACCGCCAATAGAAAAACCTTTTTCAGCACTTAACGTCCATTTTAACTTCAACAACTTATTACTAATGTGGTTTGCGAAAGTACAGCTTATTCTTGACGCATAGGTAAGCATTAACCAAAATTAAGAACGATAAAAGACTGCAAATTTTAAATAAACCCTATTTTTAGCCCCTCATTATGGAGCACATCATTTCTAAATTAAGAAAGTACGAAATTCAGATCCGAAAGGCGCTCAATTCGCGAATGCAGGGTGACTTTCACTCCATTTTCAAAGGTTCTGGACTAGAATTCGATGGCGTTCGTGAGTATAGCTATGGCGATGACACAAGAACCATTGATTGGAATGTATCTGCCAAAGGACACGGTACTTTTGTCAAAACCTTTAAGGAAGAAAAAGAACAAACGGTTTTCTTTATACTCGATGTAAGTGCTTCTCAAGAAATTGGATCTCCCGGTGCCCAAAAGGTTGATGTCGGTAAGGAGATCACGGGTGTATTGACCCTAGCTGCCGTTAAGGAACAAAACCGCGTAGGACTTCTCACTTTCTCAGACCAAAAAGAGAAATATGTAAAATCCGGAAAAGGGGTCAAACATGGCTATGCTATCATTAATGAACTCTATAACCACAAACCTCTATCTACAAGAACAAATATTGAGGTAGGTATAAAAAAAGCATTAGAGATTATTCATAAGAAGTCTGTCATGATTCTGATCTCAGACTTTATAGACGAAGGTTATGAGACCAGCTTACGACTATTAGCAAGAAGACATGACCTGGTAGTGATTCATCTCAAAGATGATCGTGAGACACAATTGCCTAATCTAGGGATCGTACCTGTTTTTGACAAAGAAAGTCGCAAGACCGTTTGGGTAAACACCTCATCTTCAGGGTTCAGAAAAAAGCTAGAAACAACCTATTCTGGCAATAGAGATGAGCTTGAAAAGTTTTGTAAAAAAAATCAAATCAACTATTTGGAGATCAACACCAAAGACAATTATGTTCCACAATTGATCAAATTGTTTAAGATCAGAAACAAAAGCTATAAGCGTGATTAAAAGAGTCCTACTAAGCTTTTTCTTCTTTTTGGTTTTTGGTGCGTCTGTGCGAGGTCAAGACACCAAACCTTATGGCTACTTCTTAGAAGATAGCATCAAGATAGGAGAGCTTGTACCCTATTCTCTCAGCTTTAAGGACAAGCGAAACAGAAAAGTGATCTTTCCAGATTCCACATTCGATTACTCCCCTTTCGAGCTTTTTGACAAAGCCTATTTCGATACCGAATCAGATACCATCAACAGTATAGACAGCGCAGTTTACTATCTCGCCACTTTTGAGATTGACACTGTACAACGATTAGCCTTACCTGTTTTTGTTTTTACAGGCACAGATAGTATAGAAATTTCCGCCAATCTGGATTCGATCATTTTAGATCAAGTCGTGACCCAAATGCCAGACTCAGTTGCTTTAGAAGAAACGGCTACCTATCAGCCAGTGCGCACGCAATTCAATTACCCTTATTGGATCATTGGATTAATCCTTCTAGGAGTTATCACTTTAATTGTGATGCTCATTTGGGGGAAAGAGATCTACAAGAGAATTAAGCTGCATAGAATGAAAAAAGCCCTGGAAAAATTCTATACTAGATTTGATGAACAGTTGGCTAGCATAAATAGTGAAAGCAAGCAACAAGACATCGAGCATGTGTTGAGGTTTTGGAAGAATTACATGGAAGGGCTTGAAAAAATTCCTTATACAAAACTGACGACCAAAGAGATCGTTAATATCCAAGACAATGCCTCACTCGAGGAAACTTTGAAATCTATCGATAGAAGTATATATAGCCAATTGAAAGTGGAAGCCTTGCAAGATGATTTCGACTTCTTGAAAGATTACTCTACTGATCGTTATCACCATGTAACTGAGAAAATCAAAAATGCTTGACGAGTCAATCTACAAATGGTATTCACCAGAATGGTTCACACCAAGTGCATTCAATACGTTTGATTGGGCCAATGGCTTTGTGCTGTACCTAATCCCATTAGTGTTTCTCTTATACCTACTAAAACTTCTTCTTGGTAATCGCATTGGTCAGAAACTCGCTGTGGCCTTGCCTAAAAAAGAAATCGAAAAGCATTGGTCGAGTTATTTAAGATTTATCCCAAATCTGTTGATGATCCTGGCCCTGATCAATTTGCTTTTGGCAGTTGCCAGACCCCAAAGAACCAACGAAGAAGTTGAGCAGTGGTCAGAGGGCATTGACATTGCCCTCGTGATCGATATATCGGAATCGATGCGAATAGAAGATTTCAAACCCAATAGATTGGAGGCTGCGAAGCAGACTGCTCGCGATTTTATTGCAGGCAGGCAACAAGATCGAATCGGGTTAGTCATCTTTAGTGGTGACGCTTATAGCCTCTCTCCTCTAACAACAGACTACGAGCTTTTGTACAAGTTCATAGATGAGGAAATCGACTTCAATAAGATTGAAAATAGAGGCACAGCGATCGGCTCTGCCATAGCAGTAGGCACCAACCGCATGAGAGAGTCAGAGGCGGCCTCTAAAGTAATGATACTGCTTTCAGATGGTGATAACACAGCGGGGAACATTGACCCCATCACAGCGGCAGAATTAGCTTCTGCATATGATATTAAGATCTATTCAATAGGCATTGGGAAAGAGGGAAAAGTACCCTTTGGCAAAGATTTCTTCGGCAGACCAAACTATGTAGAAAATACACTTGATGAAACTACTCTGCGTGAGATCGCCAAGATCGGAAATGGACAGTTCTACAGAGTATCGGATAATGAAGCCTTGGTCAATGTATTCGAACTTATCGATGAATATGAAAAGGCGGAGATCAAAGAGACACGCTACAAGAACACAACTGATTTCTACCCAATCTACTTAAAATGGGGACTTGCTTTCCTCATTCTCTTCCTGTTCTCGAAGAGCACCTTTATGAGTAATGTTCTTGAAGATTAGAATTTAAAAGTAAGCGCCACACTAGAACCGTTGAATGAAACAACGCTTAAAAGGTCGTTCAAGCTGGGGTCTTGGGTTTGTAAAAAAGTGTAGAGTATAATGTCAAAGGCTAACAAAAACCCTCCTTGTAAGATCAATGAACGACCATAACCTTTTAACATGTCCTGTTTGTTGGGCCGAGTCTTTGCCATTTCTTTCATTAAAAAACCTCCTGCAATATAAGCGACATCTAAACCCGCATTGATCATTAACAAATTGCTCATTTGATTAAACTCGCCAATAGATTCCACCAGACTCAAGCTACTTGGATCAGTGATCATCGCACTTCTTAATCCAGGAATGGCCAAACCAAGATTGACAACATTCCAAAAGATATTCATTCGGTAAAAATGTCCTTGTTCATTGCTCGAAGGTTTGATTAACAGTGCTCCGTTAACCGCCATATTCCCGAGTGCCCAACCACCCAGGGTCATCATCCCTACCTTTTGAATATGTAACCGCTGTTCATTGAAATCGACAAGCCCTAGATCTTGACCAAAAACATCAAATGACAAAAAGACGAGTAGAAATAAAATGAAGTAATGGCGGTTACGCATAGTTAGGAAACCCTGAGCTTGAAGAAATTGTTACATGCCTTCGAACACAAAGTTGAATAGGCGAAGGCTAAAAAGTATCAAGGCAACACCTACTGCCCTATTCATGATCTTCATAAATCGTGGTGTCACTATTTCAGATAATTTAACAGCAAAATAGGACTTGAGCACATCTACAATAAAAACGGTTCCTACCAAAATAATGAAGAATGTAATGGCTTCGTTGGTGGTATAGTCAAGCGAAACATTACTTACTATACCAATCCAAAAGAAAAGTACAAATGGATTCACTCCGTTCAAGAGAAATCCTTTGAGTATTTGCTGAAACCATTTGGTTGCGCCTTGATGTAATTGCTTAGGATGTGCTATCGGCACGGGTTTAAAAAGGTAAAAAACTCCAAAACCCACTAAAATCAATCCGCCAATACCCCCCAACCACATATTGAACTTTTCATTGCTCGTAAGTTGTGAAATACCTAGATAAGTGATCGTAATATAAAAAGCATCTGATATCGCGATTCCAATGGCCATAAAAAGCCCGGAATAAAAACCTTTTTCAATCGCATTCTGAATGAGGGCAAAAAACACTGGGCCAATGAGCACACAAAGGAGAAGGCCATAAAGAAGTCCGTTTAAAACTACATCCATTTCTGCTTGACGCTTATGACTTCAAAAAAGTTAGCCAACTATCTTTCTTCTCTTTCTTTAAAACACGCGGGAATTTCGTTTGGCCACCTTCTTTTCCTTGGTTTTTCATCCAATCATAAAATCTTGAAGTAGGCAGGATGTCGAGATAAAGATTTTTTAAAGCATGCTCACGCTCGACCGCATAGTCATCATTGAGTTCTTTCAAGCTTTCGTCAATATGTAGCCTTAGCGCTTCTTTATCCACCTCATCATCTGTACCAATATACCAATGATGAGAGAAGAGCGAGTCTTCTGGAACGCCAATAACCGTAAACTCTTTGATCGCAATATTGAACTTACGACAAGCCATTTCAACCGCTCTGTTCATGTTATCAACGGAAAGGTGCTCTCCGCAAAGACTCAAGAAGTGCTTGGTTCTTCCCGTTATTATGATCTGTGAATTGTATTTATCGACAAACTTGATTGTATCTCCAATCAAGTATCTCCAGGTTCCTGAACAGGTCGAGATCAGTAAGGCATATTCTTTTCCTTCCTCTACCTGATCGATCATCAAGGATTGAGGGTTGGGCCTCATCTGTCCATCATCATCAAAATTCTCTTCATTGAATGGAATGAACTCATGGAAAATCCCGCCATTTAACATTAAGCGCATGCTTCTTTGCTCAGGTTCATCTTGAAAAGCCATAAAGCCCTCGGAAGCCAAGTATGTATCAATATAGTAAATGGGCTTTCCTAAAAGTCTGTCGAAGCCTTTGCGATAAGGCTCGAATGAAACACCACCATGCACATAGGTAGCTAAGTTTGGCCAAATCTCATGAATGTCTTTAACACCATATCGCTTAATGATCTGTTCTAGGAGAATAGTCATCCAAGCAGGCACACCCGCGATCATTCCAATATTCCATTTCGGTGCGTTCTCTACGATCTCTTCTAGTTTTATGGCCCAATCCTTTTGTTTTTTGATTTTCGGACTTGGCCTTGAAAAACCTTGAACCCAAACAGGCAGCTGTCCTGTTGTTATTCCAGATAGGTCTCCGTAATAATAATTACCAGAAAAGTTGAGACTTGTACTTCCTCCTAACATTAACATCCCGGATTGGAAAAACACATCAGGCAGGTCATACTTTGATAAAGTATACATATGTCGGGCACCAGTTTTTCTGATCTGACGCAGCATATCTTTTGTAACTGGAATATACTTTGAAGCAGACCCTGAAGTGCCAGAACTCAGTGCGTAAAACTTAGTCTTACCAGGCCAACAGATGTCTGATTCTCCATCTCGAGACTTCTTCCACCAAAGGGAGTTTATTGCCTCATAGTCACAAACCGGCACATTCGCCTTATAAGTCTCAAAAAAATCATGAGGACCAAAACTTCTAAAAGATTCTAAGATGTCATGAAAATTATGTGCTCTACCAAATTCAGTGCTACGCGCACTGATCAAGAGTTTAGACAGTTCTTTCTTTTGCAGTTCGTAGGGTGCCGTATAGTCTTGCTCTAACGTTTCCCTCAGCTTTATTCCCTTCTTTAGAATAGATCCTATTATAGGCATATATCCAATCAGATTAATTCACAATAAGGTAAACAAAATTGAATTTACCCTAACTTTGAAGCTCAAATTCTGTTACCAAAGATAACAGATTTCTAAACTCAGAAGCTTCTATTAATGTCGATCTCAGATAACATCAAAAAATTCAATGACTTACTGAATGGTTCTTCAGCGCGATTGATCGCAGTAAGTAAAACCAAACCTAACGAAGATCTTCTGGAGGCCTATGAAGCTGGTCAACGGGCCTTTGGAGAAAACAAGGCTCAAGAGTTGACACGAAAAGCGGAAGAGCTACCAAAAGACATCGAATGGCATATGATCGGTCATATGCAACGGAATAAGGTGAAATACATTGCACCTTTTGTGAGTCTCATACATGGTGTAGATTCATTGCGTTTGCTGAAGGAGATCAATAAACAAGGCGAAAAGAACGATCGTGAGATCAATTGCCTGCTTCAAATGCATATTGCAGAAGAAGACACCAAGTTTGGTTTCTCAGAAGATGAAGTAATTGAAATGATCAAGTCAGAGGAATTTCAAGGTCTTAGCCATATTAGAGTAATTGGTCTTATGGGCATGGCTACGAATACGGATGACATGGAAAAAGTAAGAAAAGAATTTAAGGCATTGAAAGCCACTTTTGAAAAGCTCAAATCAGAAGAGAGTGAAAATGTATCCATGCAAGAATTATCTATGGGAATGACCAATGATCATGAAGTGGCTTGTGAGGAAGGTAGTACAATGGTAAGAATTGGTTCTGCCATTTTTGGAGCTAGAAACTATTAACAAATGAACGCTAAAACGGTAATATTCATCGCCAGTATACTCGGTGCCCTTTCTGTTGGTATCGGTGCCTTTGGAGCTCATGGTTTAGAAGCTACACTGCAGGCCAACGGACGTATTGATACCTTTGAAACCGCAGTCAAATATCAATTCTACCATGCCTTGGCCATTCTGCTATTGGGTATTCTTATGATCAACGTGCAAGGCAACTACTTCAATTATGCCTTCTATTGTTTTCTGATCGGCATTGTGATCTTTAGTGGTTCGCTTTACACGCTAGCCTTAACAAATATCACCTGGCTGGGTGCCATTACACCAATCGGTGGGCTGGCCTTTATCCTGGGCTGGGTCTTTCTTGCACTTGGAAGCTGGAAACAGCTATAAACCAAAAAACTTAGGGTTAAAATTGACTAGAAAGAGTTCCTCTTTAGCTCTTGTTATTGCGGTGTACAACCACCTGAGGTACTCTCTATCTACCATTTCATCGGTCAAATAGCCTTGATCTACGAACACAGCAGACCATTGCCCTCCCTGGGACTTATGGCAGGTTAATGCATAGGCAAATTTGATCTGCAATGCATTCAGAAATGGATCCTTTTTGATCGCCTTGATGCGCTCTGTCTTAGACGCAATGTCCGCATAATCTTCGACCACCTCATCGTATAGCTTCTTATAAGCGACATCATTCAAAGAGGCATCGTTGGAGTATAGGGTATCAAGAATGACCTTGGCTTCAAATGGCTCTTGATCGGGATAATCGACCATTCGCAAACTGAGTTCGCCAAAGCGAAGGCCATAATATTCTTCGAAGCGAATGATCTTCATTACTTCAACAAAATCTCCATTGGCGATAAAGCCCGCAACTGTATCTTCTGGTAGAAAGGTGTAATTATTCCGTACGATCATCAGCAAATCACCGGCCTCTATTTCGTCTTCTCGATACTGGATTGCCCGTCTAATGTATTGGTTGTATTGAACAGAATTCTTATTACTTCTACAGATTATTGCGGTTTCTTCAGTTCCGTATTTATCATAGGCGTATCTCAGACCATCTTCTAAACGCTCTCCGGTCATTTTAAAGATGTCTTTGAATTGAGAAGTCGCAAACCTGATCTTGAATTCCTCCTTACCCAATTCTTTCCTTAAGGCTGTTGCATTAAATAGAATCCCTGAAGATTCCTCTTGACGCATCACCTCGGTCATTTCTAAACTATTGACCTCGGTTTTGAAATTAGCCCCTAAATAGCTCTTCTCCAGTGCTGGACTTTCTGTGACACCAACTGGAGGCAGCTGTGCTACATCACCAATTAAAAGAAGCCTATTTCCCTCTTGTGAGAAAACATAATCGATCAATTCTGCTAACAATCCCTTTTTACCATACTCTTGATGATCGGAGATCATTGAAGCCTCATCAACTATAAAAAGGGTATTTTTATGATAGTTATTTTGGCGCTTGAATTTTAGTCCACCACCAGGCGCTGCTGTTTGTTGAAATACTTTTTTGTGAATAGTAAAAGCCGTTCTTTTTGCATAGGCAGACATCACCTTTGCCGCCCTACCCGTTGGTGCCATTAGCACATATTTTATATTGAAAAAGGGCAGCGTCTTTACCACTGCACTCACAATGGTCGTTTTACCAGTTCCGGCATAACCCCGCAATATTAATGTGGGTCGATACTGATCGGTTTCTAATAAAAAGGGATCGAAAAGCCTAAATAGTGCCTCTTGACCAGATGTTGGTTCAAATGGGAACTTCGCTCGAAGTATTTCTGAAGGCTTAGCCAAATCTATTTTTTTGGTGGAATAGTGACCATCGTAGTGGTCGCTTTTGCAATTAAGGTTTTTTCTTCTCCATTATGACACCATACTTCGGCTTCGCAAAAATTAACTTTTCTTCCTTGCTTCACTACATAACCTATGGCTTGCAATTTATCACCCCTACCGGGAGCAAAATAAGAGATCTTTATCTCACCAGTAACCACATGCTGATCTTCCGGAACTAAGGTATAAGCAGCAAATCCGGCAACGATATCCGCTAATGTCGCGGTAACGCCTCCATGCACTAAGCCTGTCTGTTGCTGATGTTGTTCGGCTAACTCTAGCCAACCCTCAGTTCTGCCCTCTTCAATTAAATTAAGATCAAAACCAACCAACTTCATGAAGTGCTGACGTTCCAAAAACTTCTCTACCCTTTGCTTAAAATTTTCATTAAAAACCTTCACGCTATCCTACTTTTTGGCAAAGATATTAATCCGCTTCATATTTGGGCATGCAGCAAACCAATGATATTGTTAATAAAGCTTACGGAAACAAACTGAGGGTAAGGGTTTGTGGTATATGTTTTCAAGATGAGAAGATCCTATTGGTCAAGCATAAACATCTCGGTGAGACGGGAATACTCTGGGCGCCTCCTGGTGGCGGGATGGAATTTGGTGAATCGGCTGAAGACGCCTTAATAAGAGAATTCAAAGAAGAGACCAATCTAACCATCGAAGTTTCAGATTTTCTATTTGTTCATGAATATCTTGACCCACCTCTTCATGGCATAGAACTCTTCTTTTTAGTGAAAGTGATCGCTGGCGATGTAAAATTGGGTAGTGATCCGGAAATGCCGTCTACCGACCAAATATTAACAGAGGCTTCTTTTCAAGACCTAAAAACCCTCCAAATGGCTCATTTTGAGAGTTTACACTATGTTTTACAAGAAACTAAAAATATCCAGACGTTGATTAATCAAAAAGGTTATTTCAAATTTCATTAATAATACATAAACTAGCGGTTCAAAAGATAGGGATTACCTAATTCGTTAGTTAATATTGTAAATGTCAACCGTAAAAAATGAACTTAACTAAAATACTAACAGTCGTACTTTTTCTAGCCGCACTAGCTGTGGGCTACATGCTTTATGATGGCATCAATGCTACAATTGAAGAAGCGAAAAAAACCGAGCGTATTGAAAATACTGTAAAAACTAAGCTCGAATTGATCAGATCGGTACAGGAAGCATATCAGTCTACCTTTGGTAATTATGCTGAAACTTGGGAAAAGTTGATCGCTTATGCCGATACCGGTAACATTTACATCATCCAGCGAACTGAGAAAATCACCATGCTAGATTATGGCGCTGAGAAATCTGAATTCTTCTACGACACTATTGGTGTTGTAGCGGTTAGAGATTCTTTGATCAAGGGAAACATGGATGTTACAAAACTGCCTGAATTGCCTCATGCTCCAGGAAAGTACTTCTCACTATATGCAAAAGACTCTGTTAGAAACGGAGTAAATGTTGATTATATCGAGGTTGTTGACACTTATCCTTACGATAAAACAAGAACTGACGATGCAGAGATCGAAAGCAGAAGACCTTTGAGATTCGGTTCTAGAACTGACATTACGACTGCCGGTAACTGGCAATAAAAGTGGCAAAAGCCAAAACACAGGAAATAGTATCTATTAAAGACGAAAGGCTGGATATTGATCAAATCGATCATTATCGCCTTTCGTTTTTTATTGGTGAGGGGTCTCTTGAATTTGCAGTGAAGGACCTTAAGACAAAGCGCTTACTACTTTTTGAAAGACAAGTTTGCGATCCTAGTCAAAACATTCTTGAGCAACTTGAATACATTTACAATGATCATATTCTGATCGCTGCTGGTTTTTGGAATGAGATCCAAGTCTTCACACGCAATCCAAAATTCGCACTTATTCCCAATCCCCTCTTTGATAAAACCAAGCTTTACGAATATGTGCGCTTGAACGATGCCACCGATCCAGAAGAAGATGGTTATCACTTCAAGCAATTAGATGACTTTGGTTTGAGTTATGCCTTCGGTTACCAAGAAAAGATCAAAGACTGGTTCAAGTCACATTATCCTAAAGTAAGGCTTCGTTTCTCGCATCAGGGCGTAGCTTATTTAAAATATATCCAACAAGAGATCAAGCAAAATGCTCATGCAGCCCTTTATCTCAATATCGGCAGTGAACATGCCATGGTCTGTGGCTTAAATTTTGAAAAATTGGCCTTATACAACCAATTCAAATTCAAAAATACTGAACACCTTGTTAAACTGACTGCGCTAAGCTGTCAACAGTTTTCAACAGACAGGTCTAAAACTCCATTGGTATTGACAGGTCATAAAGAATCGATAGAAAAGCTGAAACCAACTTTGAAAAAATACTTCAACATGTTGGAACTCGGAAAAAGACCTGTCGATCTACAAATACACCCTATCTTTAACGAACTAGAATCTTACGAATACACTGAAATTCTGGCTAACTTATAGTTATGAAGAGAGTCGCTCTATTTCCTGGGTCCTTCGATCCTTTCACTCGAGGTCACGAAGACATTGTCTTACGCGGTTTAAGACTTTTCGATGAGATCATCATCGCGATAGGATATAATAGCAAAAAACAAAATCGGTATTTCGAGATCGACTTTATGGAAGCCAAGATCAACGAAACCTTTTCTGATCGACCTGAAGTTTCAGTTGTGGTTTATAGTGAATTGACCGCACAACTCGCCACTAAATATAATGCAGGTTTTATCTTGAGAGGCCTGAGAAATACCACTGACTTTGAATACGAGAATAGTATTTCGCAAGTAAACAGAGATCTAAATACCGATTTAGAAACAGTTTTTTTGATCACATCACCGGAACTTGCTGCCTTGAACTCGTCTATAATCAGAGAAGTACACAAATATAAAGGTGATGTAAGTAAGTATTTGCCTTACTCCCTTTAGCCAGATACCGAATCAGCACTACTGAGCTTCTTTCGAAACTTCTTATAGACATGGGTAATAGATTGAAAAGCATTGTAGAATGCTACATCTAATTCCTTCTTATTCATCCATTTTACCTCATCAATACCTTCATCCAATTGAGGTTTCATTTTAGAATCATCTAAACAGTCCATGTGATACCAGACCGTTTTCTTGAGAATACTTTGCTCACCTTTCGTATATGTATGCCAGGTCGTGCAGATCTTTTCACGTAATGCTACTTTGACATTACACTCCTCTTCCACTTCACGAAGTGCTCCTGAGCTCACTGATTCTTTCTTTTCAATCTTCCCCTTAGGAAGGTCCCATTTCCCTAAGCGATGAATCATCAAGACTTTACCATCTCTATAGACTACTCCTCCAGCAGCTTTGATGATCTTGAATTTGCTCTTGATGTATTCAACCGAATCTTCATACATCCCCGTGGTGATGGTAACAGAATTCAGCGCTTTGATCTTTTTGTTATGCAAAATGAACAGAATGGACTTGATCAGCCCCCTATTGGCATTGAGAATAAGCATATTCCCTTTGATCATTCGTTCGTTGATTAGAAAATCGTCTGCCTCAACAATCACATCGTACTGACTACGGTCACCTTCTTGTTCGAGGCGTTTGATTCGTAAAGGAGTGTCTTTTATGTAGATCCTCACTGGGAATAAATTTGAAATTCAATATCACAAAAATTCTCAAAGAAACTGAACAGAATGAAAGACATTTTGAGAAAAAAAATATCTTAACTTCGCGGCATGGAAATGAGCCAAAATCAGAAAGAAACAGCCCTAAAGATCGCCTCTTCTCTTTTGAAAATAGAGGCCATTAAATTAAATGTAGAAAAGCCCTTTACTTGGGCTTCAGGTTGGAAATCTCCAATCTATTGTGACAACCGTTTGTCTCTTTCATTTCCAGAAGTAAGAACATACATCAAAAATGCGCTGGCTGAAAAGGTCAAAAGTCAATTCCCGGAAGCTGAGGCCATTGCAGGTGTAGCCACTGCCGGTATCCCCCAAGGTGCTTTGTTAGCTGAAGAATTGGGCTTGCCATTTATCTATGTTCGCTCAAAACCAAAAGGTCACGGTATGACCAACCTCATCGAAGGGAAAGCTGTGCCTGGACAAAAAGTGGTAGTAGTAGAAGACTTAGTCTCAACTGGTGGCAGTTCCATCAAAGCAGCAAAGGACCTTCAAGCGGCTGGTATTGAAGTGATGGGCATGCTGGCCATTTTTACCTATGGATTTCCTGTGGCTGATGAAAATTTCGATGCGGCTAATATTGAACTTCATACCCTAAGTAATTATAGCGTGATGCTCGAGCAGGCATTGGCTTCGGGCTATATTTCAGAAGACGATTTATCCACTTTGAAAGAGTGGAGAGAAAGCCCTTCTACATGGAAACAGTAAGTGCTTGAAGATTTTGAAGTCAATACCTTTCCTCTATTCCTAATCCAAACAAGGCGAAATCATATTTCACTGGGTCAAGTGAGTCGAATTCTTTCAGCGCTTTGGTCAGTTCCAATGCCATTTGCCAATCTGTTTGCTTTCGTTTGACCAAACCTAAATTTCTGGCGACACGCTCTACGTGTACATCGCAGGGACAAATCAATTGAGCTGGGCTTATGCTATTCCATATTCCAAAATCAACACCCGCGTCATCTTTTCTTACCATCCAGCGCAAGAACATATTGAGACGCTTACAAGCTGATTTGCGTTGAGGTGTCGCGATGTGTTTCCTCGTACGTTGAGGTGCATCTTCTGAAGCAAAGAAGTATTCATGAAAAGCAATCAGTCCATTGCCGACATGTTCATCATTTAAGCTCAAACCTAGGACAAAGGCTTTTTCCAATGAGCCGAGTTCTCTATAAATGCGGGCAAGTGCATCGATAAAATAGAGCGTATCTATATCGTTGAATGTGCGGTGCTTAAACGATAGAAAAGGCTTCAAATCAGCCTCCTCATGTTGAGTAATGAACGCATGAGGTGCATTATCCATCATTTCAAAAAGCGCATTACACTTGTTAATGATAGTTTTTCTTTGTCCCCAAGCTAACATCGAAGCCCAAAATGCAGTGATCTCGATATCCTCTTTTTTAGTATAGGCGTGTGGAATAACAATCGGGTCGTTTTCGATGAAATCAATGCGATTGTATTCTTCAACCTTGGCATCGAGAAATCGTTTGAGCTCCTCAGGCTGGTAGGCAGGCATTATTGGAAATAGCTCAGCTCGACTCTAAAGCGTTTATCGATCGCCTTCAGGTTCTCGTATGCTCGCTGGTTAAGCTTAATGATCACATCTTCGTTGGTCGAAGTTTCAGGAATTGAACCGATCACACGAACATAGACTGTGAGGTCGTTCATTAAGTTTCTGACTTTGATCACAGTACCTTCTTTTGCGGTTCGATGCAAGGCAAAGAATTTACTCGATGGCTCCTCTTCAACAATAACCTCAGCAATACCTTCAACGACAAATTGCTGAAATGGAGTACCTTCATAGGTCGCTGTATCTCTGCTTGCACTAAGCTCGGTTGCTGGGGTATCAGCAGTGACAATAGCTACCGATGCATCCATCGGAACAGATTCGGTTCCTTCAGTACCTTTCGGCACTTGAATCTTTAATGTTTGATCGAGCGAAATGGAGTTGGTTTGTAGGCCATTCCATTCCTTGATATCTGGGACACTTACTTCATAATCTTTCGAAATTGAGAAAAGCGTTTCACCAGCTTTTACTTGATGTGTGATATACTGAACTTCAAGGGCCGTGGCTGTTTCATCAGGCGTTGTAGAAACTTCACCACCATATGGGATTTTTAAGGTTTGCCCAACTTGTAAACCACTTGCCAAGGTTGGGTTCTCAGCCATGATCGCATCTATACTCGTTTGATAGCGTTTGGCCAGTGAAAACAAAGTTTGCTTAGCTTCTACTTTGTGTATGACAAAGGCTTTATCACCCTCCATTTCCAACCTCAAAGAATCGGTCTGTGCTTGTATAGCGAAAACAGACACAAATAAAATCACAACTGATAAAAACCTTTTCATATTATCCTAAGCTACAAATTTTGAGCTGATACTTCTCTTTAACAAATATAAGGGCTTGGTCAAGTATAAAAAACGCACCTACTCCTAGTCCTGACATCTCATTTTCTAACAAAATATTGGCCAAGCTTTCACCCTCCTCATCATATACGAACAATTGCAGCGAATAAGTATCCTTACTCTTGAAATTTGCAGCAATAAAAATTAGACCCGCATATTCCAGATATTCCAAACCGCCTATAGGAACTTTTATTCCTCTAGCCTCAAGAAAATTGACCAATAAAGAATAATGTTCGCTTTCGGTATTGAAAACTTGAGGGTCAATTTGATTGCGCTCTGGTGTCTTGAATTCAACTGGCTCTTTAACTTCTGTACCCGAAGCCACTTCGATTAAACTACTTTCATCTGTAGAAGCTCCACCATTTAATCTGATCGTAAAAGGATTGACTTGCTGCAATCTGACCCCATCAACAGCCCAAAGCACTTCCATAGATTCTATTTCGAGACAAAAAACGGAACGCTGCTCAATGTCCTGTGTATCGTCATATACTTGAAAAAGTACCTGCTTTCCATTGAATAAAAAAATGGAGATCCACCATTCTTCTTCAAAACCAATTTCTTCAAAGATCAATTGGTTCTTTTGTGTATCAAGTAAGCTAAAACGAGTGGCTAATTGGTCCTGATCTTTAGTTGTGATCAAGAGCAAGTGCTGCCAAGCTTGCATCTCCCAAATGGGAGCAGCAAAGTCAAATGAATTTTCTGTGACAAATGGACCAGTCAAATGCTTTCTTTGTATTTTGAACAAAAATAATTGAATACTGTGGGTATCAAAGCAATTAAAATCCTGAACCGAAGCATCATTTTGCTCAGTCTGCTCCTGCTGTGTGGTGTAGCGTTCACAGCAGAGAAACAGAGCGACAAGCAGCGCATCTTCGTGATGGAGATCAGAGACGATATTGACCCCAGAATGAATCGCTATGTCGAACTGGCTTTAGACCAAGCAACAGCACTCAAGGCTGATATTATCATTATCGATATGGATACCTACGGTGGGGCCGTCAATGATGCCAATGACATTCGAACGCGAATCCTTGAATATGACAAACCTGTTTGGGTCTACATCAACAATGACGCAGCTTCTGCTGGCGCATTGATTTCCATCGCTTGCGACAGCATCTACATGCGCCCTGGCGCTAATATTGGTGCTGCCACAGTTGTAAATGGTGCAGACGGCAGTCAGGCTCCAGATAAGTATCAATCCTATATGCGTTCCATTATGCGATCTACGGCAGAAGAAAATGGCCGAGACCCACTCATCGCTGAGGGCATGGTGGATGACAGAGTAGAGATTGAAGGTGTTACCGAAGCAGGCAAAGTCATTACATTTACAACCTCTGAAGCCATTAAAAATGGATTTTGCGAAGCTGAAGTAGCTAGCATCAGAGACATCATCGAAAAAAATGGTGTTTACGACTATGAGCTTCTTGAATATGAACTAAATGAGACAGAAAAGGTGATTGCCTTCTTTTTAAATCCTGTGGTAAGCGGATTACTGATTCTTGTGATCACGGGGGGGATCTTTTTTGAATTACAAACGCCAGGCGTTGGTTTTCCATTGGCTGCCGCTGGTATTGCACTCGTGCTCTATCTGGTTCCTTACTATTTAAATGGCTTAGCAGCTAATTGGGAGATCGCGGTCTTATTCTTAGGCATTGCTTTGATCGCTTTGGAGGTATTCGTAATTCCGGGTTTTGGTGTTGCAGGCATAGGCGGGATAGTCTGCGTAGTGGGTGCACTGATCTTTGTGATGTTGGGCAATGACAACTTCAATTTTGATTTTGTGCCAATTGCTGAAATTCGACAAGCTGCATTTGTTGTTATGATCGCCATCTTCAGTTCAATTCTGCTGCTAGTGATCCTCGGTTATCGGCTTACAGAATCCAAAATGTTTGAACGTGTAGCCTTAGTTACGGAACAAAAGAAATCTGACGGTTATATTGCCACCTTTTACAATGAAGACCTGATTGGCAAAGAAGGTATAGCGATAACCATACTCAGACCAAGTGGGAGAATAGAGATCGAAGAAGATGTCTATGATGCCTATACACGAGGCGAATACATTGAAAAAGGAGATAAAGTGGTGGTTGTCAGCCAAGAAGGAACATCCTTAAAAGTAAGATCTGTCAAAGCATGAAAAATACAGAAGAATTTAGCGCAGAAAGTCTCGCCATTGCAGGTGGGCATGACCCAGCAGCCTCTCAAAATTCAATTAAGCCACCAATTTATCAGACCTCAAGTTTCAGGTTCAACTCCGCTGCCGAGGGAAAAGCTTTCTTTCAAAATGCTAAAGGAGATGCACCGCTTGAAGAACGAAATGCAAGCTTGATCTACGCTAGGTTGAACCATCCGAATGTCATCACTGCTGAATTCAAACTGGCACAACTCGATGGTGCAGAGGATGCAGCTTTCTTCGAAAGCGGTATGGCTGCGATTTCCACTTCGATTCTGAGCTTTTGTAAGGCGGGTGACTTGATCCTAATGTCATCTCCTCTCTATGGTGGTACCGATACATTTATAAAAAAACACTTAGTCAATTGGGATATTCAGTTCCTCGAATTCGCACCAGGAACAAGTGACAGAGATATCGAAGACATGGTTAAAGCACATCCTCGAGCTGATCGATTGACCTGTATCTATTTAGAGAGCCCTGCAAATCCAACCTTGAGTCTAACAGATTTTGAGATGATCGCTAGTCTTCGCGACCGCATTGCAAAATATGCTGTGATTCTAGCAGACAATACTTACATGGGACCAATTTTTCAAAAACCGCTCACTATGGGTGTTGATATTAACTTGTACTCTGCCACAAAATATATTGGCGGACACAGTGATATCATCGCGGGAGCTGCCTCTGGTTCTGAAGATTTAATGAAAATTGTCAAGAAAAAACGTGCAATCATGGGGAACACCGCTTCCGCATTTACTTCTTGGCTTTTATCTAGGAGTATGGAAACCATCACTTTGAGAATGGAAAAGCAAGCCAATAATGCACAGCTGATTGCGAATGCGCTTAAAGATCACCCCAAGATCAAACAATTCCATTACTTGGGTTTGATGGATGACTCTTATGAATTCTACTCTATCTATAAAAAACAATGCTCAAGCCCCGGTGCTATGATGGCCTTTGAAGTCCAAGGTGGAGAGGCAGAAGCTTTCCGTTTTCTAGACGGGCTTCAATTGGTTCATTTGGCCATCTCACTAGGAAGCAATGAAACCTTGGCTTCACATCCTTTCACTATGAGTTCATCAAATATGGATGAGGCCGACCGTTTGAAGAATGGAATCACTCCGGCATTGGTTAGATTATCTATCGGAGTTGAAAACCCAGATGATTTGATCAAAGACTTTAAACAAGCATTGGATAAGGTCTAATGGCAACACTTTACGAGAGAATTGGTGAAGACCATATCTTAAAGCTTGTCGATGACTTCTACGAAGGCATTGAGAAGGATGAGCTTTTGCGAAAACTCTACCCGGAAGATCTTACTCCTGCGAAGAATCGTTTAAAGTTATTTCTTATTCAGGTCCTTGGTGGTAGAAGTACTTATACAGACGAAAGAGGTCATCCTATGCTCAGAAGAAGGCACTTTCAATGGAAGATCGGGGAAAAAGAAGCTACGCATTGGCTTAAACATATGCATAGCGCTCTAGATAAAGCCACTTTCCCTGAACCTGAAAAAGACGAGTTTTGGAACTACGTTTATAAAGCTGCCTTGCATATGATCAATCAATAAAAATCAAATCGGTTGCGCTGCTAATATTTTTTATCTTCGCGCCAAGATGAAAAGACTGCTCTTAATATTTTACTCCGTTTATGGACTAGTAGTCTTTGCTTTACTATTCCTAATCCTTTTACCTTTTTTCCTTCTCTCCATTTTTATCGAGCCTTTAGAAAAAATGGCTGCTACGCTCAATCACATTTGGGCGAGAGTATTTTTCTTTTTCTTATTTCTTAACCGAACCAAGATCATTTGGGAAGAAAAATTAAACAAAGACCAACGTTATATTTTTTGTGCCAACCACACCTCTTTTCTCGATATTCCTACCATGGGGCTAATGCCTTATAATTTCAAATTCATTGGAAAGAGCAGCCTTAAAAAAGTGCCGATTTGGGGCTATATGTATAGTAGACTCCACATACTTGTTGACCGAGCTAGCTTAAAGAGCCGTCATAATTCTTGGTTAAAAGCTCAAGAAGAAATCAGAAAGGGATTCAGCATCGTGTTCTTCCCTGAAGGAGGTATTCTTTCCAAGCAACCTCCTAAAATGGCAGGGTTTAAAGATGGTGCATTTCGCATTTCTGTAGATGAACAAATCCCTTTGGTCCCTGTCACAATTCCATTCAATCACCTACTTTTACCTGATAAGAAGCCATTACTCATGCACCCCGGAAAGGTCATTATGAAAGTTCATAAACCTATCTGGCCTCAAGGAAAGGGAGACAAAGAAGTGAAAGCCTTAAAAGTAAAGGTCAGAGGCGTAATAGAAAACGAACTGAATCAATATTCATGAAAATTGATAAAGAGACATTACACAAAGTAGCCCATCTGGCTCGGCTCAATATCAAACCAGCAGAAGAGGAGAAGCTACAAGAAGATATGGGCGAAATCTTGGAATGGATAGACAAATTGAGAGAAGTCGACACTACAGGTGTGGAACCGCTTGTTCATATGACGGCAGAAGAGAATGTACTGAGGGCAGATCATGTCAGTGATCAACTCACGAAAAAGGAAGTACTAAAAAATGCTCCGCAAACAGATGGAGATCATTTTCAAGTGCCGAAAGTACTCAAGAAAAACACCTAATTACTTTTAAGCTAAAATCAGCCTCCACTTGGAAACCAGAGTTCTCCAAATACTTCGTTTATTGATCGGGATTGCCCTTTTGGCGACCGCTATCTACTTTTTGCGCAGTTGGGTTTTGGGCTATGAGGTAGCGCTTCCATGGCAAACTGAAACGACTTATCAGGCCAGGCCTTTTCTGATCAATTATTTCGAGCTTAACGGGAAGCCGGGAGGTGTCTTCATTGACCAGGTGCTCGCACTAGAACGCTTTTTTACCGAAGACATCATCTACAGCACGACTGATCATTACCTCCTACTTTGGGGTTTTATTGCCGTTTTAATCATCACAACAGCATTCATTTCATATCTCGACAGGTCTAGTTATTTGTTAGCTGCGGGTGCCATTTGTTTAATGCTGACTCAGCTCCAGATCGAAGAGCTTAATGTTTACCCTGAATACATCACCTATATTCTCATTGCCATATTCTTGATTCCCAGCTACTATTTTCAAGCCTTTAAATCGGATGCTTCAACGCTTTTGAGACTTTCTATTTCTATGCTGTTTTACGGGGCTTTTATCATTACCTGCTATTTACAAAGCCCAATAGTCAATATACCAATTGTGAGCTTGAGTTATGGGATTTTGGGTCCATTGATCTTTTCGACAATGTTCCTGCTCTTTATAGCTGGTGAGAACATTTACAGCATTTTCCGCATATCGACCACCGCTCAGCCTGGTAAGAAAGGACTCATACATTTTACTATTATTGGGGTCATATATGTAGGAATTTGTTTTATGCTTTTTTATCAGAAAGAGATTGGACTCACAATTCAGATAGATTATCTCGACCCACGTTTCTTGATCGTGCTTTCACTTGCTTCAGCCTACTATAGCTTCGACCAAAGACATGCCGCATATCGCCCTAAACTCATCAAATTATTCAAAACCATAATGTTGCCCCTTGGTGGCCTCATCCTATTATTGACTTATACTTTTGCGGTAAACAGTGCTAATGACTCTCTTCAGAGCGCCTTAGATTGGATGGTCATTATAACGCACATGTGTATGGGGGTAGCTTATTTCTTTTACGCACTCATCAATTTCATTCCAGAACTTATTGCAGGTTTGCCAGTATGGAAAGCCTTTTATTCAGGCCAAAGAACTGCCATTTTAACGCTTCGTTTAATGGGTTTTGTGCTTTGTATTGGCTCTTTCTTCTACTTAGAATATCGCCCCTATTATGATGCGCAAGCTTCACAATATGGCATGTTGGGTGATTTAGCCAAACATCTCGGTAGAAAGGAAGTAGCCAAAAGTTATTACGATCAAGCCATATTTAATCATCTCTACTCTTTCAAGGCCAATTATTCACTCTACGAGCTGGCCGATAATGATTTTGACCAATCTGAGGCTAGAAATAGAATATCTAGGATCTTTAGAGAAAGGGACAATGCGATCGCCAGAATAAAACTGTCAAATGATTTTGCTGAGAATGACCGACTTTATCGTGCACTTGAAACCTTGCAAGGTGCTCAAGAGGCAAAATCCAACGGAAAACTAAGCAATAATTTAGGTTTAGCACATTACTACTATGCCAATTACGATTCTGCCTTTTACTATTTCGAAAATGGAAATGGGACCAATTCAGCAACCAATTTATGGGCAACACGGTATGTGCTGAACAAGCGTTTGAAAATGGATATCGAATCCACCGAAAGCGACCTTGCCGTAAGGCTTAACCAACAAGCTGTCGCTAATTTAAATAATTGGGAACAAGCTTTTGATTATGAACCTCTTGCGGATAGTATTATCAAAAAAGATGACCTTTATTATTTGTACAATGCAGCCCTTTCACGAAGTCAAACTGATTATGCACCAATCTTAAATGCCATTGAATACTATCTTTCTAATCCTGCAAATGCACAATACGGCACCTTCCTTATGACAGCTAAAGCATTGGCTTTTTATCACTCAGGGGAAGTCAATCAAGCTTTTCAAACCTTAGACAATATCATCAATAGAAACCCCAATCAATCTGGCTTTGAGACTTTCTTAAAGGCCATATGGTACTTTGACCAAGGCCAAGCAGAAAAGACTGTCGAGTACACCAATCTTGCACAGAGGCGAGGATATCAAGCTGAACAAGTCAGACTATTCGTAGAAAACGTGCAGCAGTTGACCGATTATTCAGAAAAGGCCGACATTAGCGAAGACCTGTCTCGAGCACTTTCCATTTTTAATGAGAAGAGTAAAATTGAGGCCCTCATCCAAGTAGCCAGCAAGAATGCTTTCGATGTAAAAACCACTCTACTGGCCATAGATGAATTGAAAAACCTAAACGCTGGTAACAAAGTAGTCTATGACCTTTTGGTGGATGCCACCCGTTTGAATGATGCTAGCCCTGCCCTCTTGGAAGCCTACATTTTACAATGTGAAAACATGAAGCGTACTAGTTTTGCAGATAGTGCTTTGGACAGGTATTCTCTTCTTGTACCCTATAAACAGTTCTTCGAGTTGTCAAAAAAGGTTTTTGAATTGAGGAAGCAGCAAAGCAATTAAAGATTAGAAACACCTATAATCCAATGAGTATTCCGCTTACGGAAAGCCTTATAAATAGCCGAAATTCTTTTCATTCTTTTGTGCTTGATTAAACCACTCATGGAATAATCAATTAAAGCATTAAACTTTTTAGTTCATCTGGACGTCATACGAGTATGAGTAACACGGTTATCAAAACAACAGACATCTCAAAAACCTATACCATGGGTTCTGAGACGATTCGCGCCCTCAAATCAGTAAGTATTGAGGTAACACAAGGAGAATATGTTTCATTTATGGGGCCTTCTGGTTCTGGGAAATCTACCTTGATGAACATGATCGGTTGTCTTGATACACCATCAGGAGGCCAATATGTCCTGAATGGGAATGATGTGAGTGACATGACGGAGAATGAGTTGGCAGAAATCAGAAATAAAGAGATCGGATTCGTTTTCCAGACATTTAACCTCCTTCCAAGAGCAAGTTCGCTAGAAAATGTGGCCTTACCACTTATCTACGCTGGATTCAGCAAATCTGAAAGAGAAGAAAAAGCACACGCTGCGCTAGCTGGTGTTGGTTTGGATAACAGAGCACACCATAAACCTAATGAACTTTCAGGGGGGCAGCGTCAAAGAGTGGCCATTGCACGAGCTTTGGTGAATGACCCATCGATTATCCTTGCAGATGAGCCAACGGGTAACCTTGATTCAAAGACATCTTATGACATCATGGATCTTTTCGCGAAGCTTCATGACAAAGGCAACACGATTATCATGGTAACGCACGAAGATGATATTGCGCAGTACTCTCATAGAATCATTAGATTAAGAGATGGATTGGTCGAAACAGATGTAAGAAACGAGAACCCTACACGCATTAATCCTTTACATAGAGAACCACAAGTACAAGACGTTTAAATTGAAGATCTACACAAAGACGGGCGATAAAGGACAAACTTCACTTTTGGGTGGAAGTCGTGTATCAAAAGCTCATCTTAGGATAGAATCCTACGGAACTATTGACGAACTCAATAGCTATATAGGCCTATTGAGAGACCAAGAGGTAAATTCAAATCGAAAAGACCTTCTCAAAGACATACAAGACAGACTGTTTACCATCGGGGCAGAATTGGCCACTGAGCCTGGAAAAGACAAGATCGTAAAGCCTGATCTGAGAGTCGAAGATATCGACAAACTTGAAGTCGCCATGGATCGAATGGATGAAGCACTTCCCCCGCTTACCAACTTTGTTCTTCCTGGAGGGCACCAATCAGTATCATTTGCGCATTTGGCACGTTGTGTTTGCAGAAGGGCTGAAAGAATAGTAATCGCGCTTGACGAAACAGAACCTGTGCTAGAGTTGGTGAAAAAATACCTCAATCGTCTATCTGACTTCCTTTTTGTTCTGGGCAGAAAAATGGCGCAAGAACTTGAGATAGAAGAAGTTAAGTGGGAACCACGAAAGCCTTAAAAAAATTATGCAAACGATTGTTAGGTAAACTCTAAGAATTGGAGAATTATCGCCTGATAATCAGGCAATTATTTAGAATATAATTTGGTTATAACCATTCATAACTTACTGATTACTAGTAATTTGAGTTTATTACCGAGCTAGTTCTTCTCCCGAATTTTACTTACTTTTGTATTCCTTAAAAGTGTAGCAATGATAGATACAACCAGTATTCAAGTTGAGCCAATATCTCAGTCAAGGATTAATGAGTTAGATGAGAATAATATTCCATTTGGAAAGCTATATTCTGATCACATGTTTATGGCTGATTACGCCAATGGCGAATGGTCAAATGCGAAGATCGTACCTTATCAAAACCTATCGATTAGTCCAGCCAACAATACGCTACACTATGCCATTACGATTTTTGAAGGCCTGAAAGCTTACAGAAATCCAGATAATGAAGTAGTTATATTCAGACCACAAGCCAATGCTGAACGTCTCAATGTTTCTGCAAAAAGAATGTGCATGCCAGAAGTTCCTGAGGAATTATTTATGGAAGGGCTCACAGAATTGATCAAATTAGACAGTAATTGGGTGCCGTCAGCACCAAATACTGCACTTTACATAAGACCATTCTTGTTCGGTACTGATGGCTACATCGGTATTAAACCGTCTGATACGTTCAGATTTATGATCATCACCTCACCTGTTGGTGCATACTATACAGAACCTGTTAAGGTTAAAATAGAGACTGAATTTAGTCGCGCATTTGAAGGCGGAACCGGTTTTGCAAAAGCGGGTGGTAATTATGCGGCTAGCCTTTACCCAGCCAAATTGGCTCAAGAAGAAGGTTACCACCAACTGATCTGGACTGATGGCAAAAACCACGAGTACATTGAAGAGTCTGGAACCATGAATGTAATGTTCGTGATTGACAATAAAATTTATACTGCACCTACTTCAGGAACCATCTTGAAAGGCATAACCCGTGATTCTGTACTTACACTGGCGAGAGAATGGGGTGTTGAGGTCGTAGAGGAACCTCTGAAAGTAAGCACAGTTGTCGATGCCGCTAAAGAAGGTAGGCTTCAAGAGGCATTTGGTGTTGGAACGGCAGCGACCATCGCACCGATCGCCCAAATCGGTTTTGAAGGCACAAGGTATGACTTACCAGATCCAGCCAATTGGACTACCTCAAAAAGAATATTAGATGAGCTTAATGCCATCAGATCAGGCAAAAAAGATGACACTTACGGCTGGACTTACAAAGTTTAACGGTCATTAACGTATTTTTTCCGTAATTAGCCCAAGCATGAAATTGAGACAGATCACTCTTTTGCTTGGGCTTTTTATTTTGGTAACGACTGCCCAAGCTCAATACTTGGTTCTTCGTAAAAAGGGCTCTAAACGCAAGTACGAATATTCAATAGGCAGTAAGATCGTTTACAAGCAAAAAGGTTTTGACTTTTATTTCAATGATGTGATCACTGATTTTGCTGACTCAACCATCATTATGGAAAATAACCTCATCTCACTTGATCAGATTGAGATGGTAGATATTCAAAACTCCTATTCAAACAGACCAGAGATCCTTGGCTTGGCAGAGGGCTACCTCCCATGGATGGGTGCCGGACTCATGGCCATAGACCTTATTAACCATACGGTTGTAGATGGAAACGACTTTTCGCTCGATCCTGGCATTACAACGGTCAGTGCGGCAATGATGGCTACAGGGCTTGGTCTAAAGGCGGCAAGGCGGAAGAAGATCAACTTAACAAACCCTAAGTTTGAAGCTTACATCATTGGGCTGTAAATACGATCTAAAATGAACGACAGTTTATTTTTCTGTCAACCTCCTATCATATTTAAGCCATATCCTATTAATTCTTTTGTCTCACTCGCAATTCTAAATTGTATTGAGCACCTTTGCCATTCAAAATTTAGAACAAAATGACTTCAGACCAACTGAAAGATTTAAAGGCTCGTGTTGACGCCTTGAGGAGGTACCTTTGACTACGATGTTAAAGTCCGTGAAGTAGAAGAAGAAGAATCTATTACAACACAACCCGATTTCTGGAGTGATCCAAAAGAAGCTGAAAAAGTACTCAAAGGCATACGTGCTAAAAAAGTATGGACTGATGCTTTCACCAACTTGAATACAGCTACAGAGGATGTAGAAACCTTAGAAGAATTCCGTCAAATGGAAGAAGCTTCTGATGAAGAAGTAGAGGATGCTTATCAAAAAGCGCTGAAACTCCTTGACGAGCTTGAATTCAAGAAAATGCTTTCTGGAGAAGAAGATCAGCTCAATGCAATGATCGAGATCAACCCAGGAGCAGGTGGTACAGAATCAAATGACTGGGCAGAAATACTCATGCGGATGTACATCATGTGGGGTGAGAAAAAAGGCATGAAAGTAAAGCAGGTCAACTACCAGCCCGGTGATGTCGCAGGACTAAAATCATGTACACTAGAATTTGAAGGTGAGTTTGCTTATGGTCAACTCAAGTCAGAATCTGGAGTTCATCGTTTGGTCAGAATCTCTCCTTTTGATTCTGGCGGAAGAAGACATACCTCCTTTGCCTCTGTATTTTCTTATCCTGTTGTTGACGACACGATAGAGATCGAAATCAATCCCTCAGATATTAGCTGGGACACTTTCAGATCTGGAGGAGCCGGTGGTCAGAACGTAAACAAAGTAGAGACAGGTGTTCGATTGAGACACGAACCTTCTGGCATCGTCATTGAGAATACTGAAACACGTTCGCAGCTAGGCAATAAGGAAAAAGCCATGGCGATGTTAAAGTCACAACTCTATCAAAAAGAGATAGAAAAAAGGCATGCCGAACGCGATAAGGTCGAAGGAGAAAAGATGAGTGTAGACTTTGGTTCTCAGATCAGAAACTATGTCTTACACCCTTACAAGTTGATCAAAGATGCGAGAACGGGCGTTGAACGTACCGATGTGCAAAACGTACTTGATGGAGACCTTGACGATTACATCAAAGCCTATTTGATGCAAAACTAATGGCAAAAAAACCAAGTCTGTTCAACTTTCAATTCACACTACTTTGTGTGAGTTCCATGCTTTTCTTTACCAGTTTCAACATGATCGTTCCCGATCTGTATGATTACTTGCAATCCATGGGTGGAGGAGAGTTGAAAGGCTTGATCATTGCCCTATTTACAATCACTGCTGGCCTATCAAGGCCATTTTCTGGAAAGCTTGCCGACACTGTCGGACGTTTACCAGTAATGGTTTTTGGTGTAGCGGTTTGTGTCTTGATGGGACTACTATACCCCATGGTCAGCACCATATGGGCCTTGTTACTTCTACGTTTGCTCCATGGTTTTTCTACAGGCTTCAAACCCACTGGCACCTCAGCTTATATTGCCGATGTAGTTCCTGCCAACAGACGCGGTGAAGCTATGGGCTTTTTTGGGATTTTTGGTAGCACCGGTATGGCACTTGGGCCTAGTATAGGGCCATGGCTCACAGCGAACTTTAGCTTGAGCATCATGTTTTACATTTCAGCCGTCATTGCCTTTTTGTCAATAGCCATCTTATTAGGCATGAAGGAGACACTAGAGGAGAGACAAAAATTCAAGTGGTCTTTATTGAAGATCAAGAAAAACGAGATCCTTGAACCTAGAGTATTGAATCCCTCGGTAACCTTATTGCTTACCTCTTTCACTTTCGGAGCTGCCATCACCCTTGCACCAGATATGGCAATAGAACAAGGCTTTAGTCAAGAGCAAAAAGGTATATTCTTTACCGTTTTTGTGGTCTGCTCTTTATTGGTAAGAATTATTGCTGGTAAGGTTTCCGACAGGTATGGTCGCGTTATCGTTTTAAAATGGGCCATTTCCCTGATCATTATAGCCAACATATCAATTGCATTTGCTCAATCTCAAGAAATGTTCTTGATCAGTGCTGCCATCTTCGGTTTTGCCATTGGTATGAATAGCCCAACTATTTATGCATGGACGATCGATTTGAGTCTTGATAAAGCAAGAGGGAAAGGCATTGCGACCATGTACATCGCCTTAGAAATCGGCATTGGCCTAGGGGCGTTTGTCGCTGGATTTATTTATAGCAATGAGATCAAAAACATTCCTTTTGTCTTTTTAACCTGTTCAGGTCTCGCTGCTTTGGCTTTACTGTTCTTGTTTTTTGGATTAGATTGGAGTAAAAAATTGGTAGAAAAATATAGCTAATGAAACTCTCTAAGTGGCTGATGCCGTTCATTTGGGTGTCGGTTATTCATCTTTTTGCACATGCAGCGGACCTTGATTTTTTGCATCAATTGACTAAGCCGCTTCTGATGCCTATGCTGGCTCTATATTTTTGGAAATCCTGTATTTCTACTCCTTTGAATAATTTTGTTTTTGCTGCATTATTCTTTAGTTGGTTAGGAGATACGTTATTGATCTTTGCCTACGACAATGAGCTTTTCTTCATTGCCGGTTTAATTGCTTTTTTGATTGCACACATCACCTATGTGCTGATGAATTTGAATTTCGTCAATGATGGGAATAGCAGGTTGGTATTTAAATGGCCTGCGCTTTTCTTTATTCTTTATGGTGTTTTGGTATTTAGCCAGTTACTGGAAAGCCTAGGTGCCTTAACTATCCCTGTAGCTATTTATACTTCAGTCATCTGTATTATGGGCATCACTGCGTTTGGCAGAATAAATAGAACGGGCAATTTAGATTACCGATTTGTAGTTGGTGGTGCGGGTCTTTTTATTGTCAGCGATACCTTACTCGCTTTTAATAAATTC
>CBFHYE010000046.1:0-51782 GCA_965659985.1 Roseivirga sp.
ATTCCGGGCATTCGCATTGAACACCTCAAAGTAGGCGAAAACGACATTGTGATCATGACCACCTTGACACCTGTCAACGAACATGAAACGGAATTGACACAATTCATTTATACCGATATCAAATGGATCAAAGTACTTAAACCAATATTTTATCGTTTTGCTGACACATTTATTCAACAAGACGTTG
The DNA here is from genome assembly GCA_965659985.1 of Roseivirga sp. Taxonomy (GTDB): domain Bacteria; phylum Bacteroidota; class Bacteroidia; order Cytophagales; family Cyclobacteriaceae; genus Roseivirga. The sequence goes on from CBFHYE010000046.1 coordinate 188, forward strand.
ATGTATTTAAGAAGCTTAAAGAGGGCTTGAACAACAATCCACCTTTAATGCTGATGGGAGATCCTGATATGCAGGCCAAATGGTACAATGCCATTCGCGCACGATATGAAAAGTGCCAAGAAGAAAAGATACCATTTGAAAATCCGATCAAAGAACAAACACTATATTGGCAAACCTAAAAAATTAGAGCAATGAAGCGATTTCTATTCACCTTTATAATTCCATTGAGTCTCCTCACAACTTCATGTACGAGTGACGATGGACCTACAATTACTGAAGAACAAAGACAATTGATCATGGGTGATGAGGGCGAAGGTGTTCTTCTTGGAGGATTTACTGCGCCAATTGTTGTCGAAAATGATGGTATACACTCTTTTCCCATAGACTTAGATTTAGACCGAAATACTGAAATTGATATCGAACTGCTTGCCTCTCAAGGGTTTTTCGGAGACAAATCATTGATCATTTCTACACCGAACGCTGCTACTAATCCCCAATTATTGGTAAACGAAGATGGTTTGGTCATCCCTTTGAATTCAGGTGATATTGTCAAGTTTGATGAAGGCACTTGGGCAGTCGCTGATGAAGCCCCATTAGCCGTATATGATCCATCAGATCAAAGTACCACAGGTTTATGGAATGGCTTAAGCAATAAGTATGTTGCTTTTAAAATGCAAATCGGTAATACGCGCTACCTAGCATGGATCGAGTTGAGCGTTTCGGACTATGATAACTTCAGCTTTCATAACCACGGACTCAAGATCGTGCCTTAAGTTCTTCTAGCTCTTTTTGGGCCTTCTTCGGTAGGCTTTTGACAATAAGATCGTAAGATTCATCAGTGAGTTCTTTGATCATTTGATCGCTGATTGTGCCATCTGTGTATACAGAGTTCCAGTGCGCCTTGCTCATATGCCAACCAGGCTTTATCCCATCATAGCGCTCACGCAATTCTATCGCCTTCTCTGGCCCACATTTTAGGTTGATAAATTCAAAGGTATCTATGCCCGTTATGGCATACATTTTGTTCATTACTTTAAAGACTAAAGTGTCCGGACCGAAAGGTGTTTCCTCTGTTACACCGGGCTTAGCTAAACAATATGCACGAAATTCATCTATATACATCACCTGTATGAAGTACACACAATTTACAGCATTTCTTTTAGCCATCATTATTATGCTCAGTCTAAACAGCTGCGGAGATGAGGACTTACCTCGTAACATTGTGATCGCTGGTGATCGCTCACATGTTGATAATTTCTTTCGATTTGATCAACAAGAAATTCCTTTTTCAAGTGAAACAGAAACTAATGGATTAGTAACACGGAGGTATAGCACCCCTATAGACCTAAACGAAGATGGTTTTAATGACATGAGGCTCTCTTACGAAACTAGTGAAAACGCCAATGGATATGAGGCCTACAACTTTACGCTAAACCGAGTTTCATCCGCTTTTCAAGTGCATGGAATAGAGCAAAATGTACTGGGGAACGACACCGTTGTACCCACCTTTTTAGCCAAAGACGAAAGAATTGATTTCAATCAAGACATATGGAATAGAATCCCCATTTATACTTATTTAGTCTATATAGAGAATGATAATGGACAGAACCTGATTGAATACAATGCCTTTCCTGAGCCCGGGTCAGAAGCCTACTTGATGTTCAAATTTCCAGACCTAAGCAATAGAACGGTAACAGGCTGGATGCGAATAATGCAAACAGAAGATGACCTTCGCATCAAGATCATTGATACGGGTTACAAATACATGGACTAGCGTGTGATGAACCTAAAGATCATTACGCTCAGTGCGATAAGGAACATGACAATCGAGATCTTATTGATACCATGCATCATCTTTAAATTGAAGTTAGCAGGTCTGTTAGGATCTTTCTTTCTGAAGAAATAACCTAGTACCGGTCCGAAATCGAAAGCTTCTTTGGCTGTCAACTTAACCCTTTCGTTTTTCTGCTCTTCTTTTTGCTGCTCTTCCATGTTATACATTTTCTAATTCAACAGCTTCTGGCTCTAACCAGTTGCCATCTCCTCTAATTATTTCAATTAATTCATCAACGGCCCTTTCAGAAGGAACACTTCTTTTCACAACCTCTTGTCCTCTGTAAAGAGTGATTTTTCCTTTTCCAGAACCTACATAGCCATAATCTGCATCGGCCATCTCTCCTGGCCCATTTACTATACAACCCATGATCCCGATCTTCACGCCTTTCAAATGATCTGTTCTTTTGCGGATCATTGCAGTGGTCTCTTGTAGGTCGAAAAGGGTTCTACCACAACTCGGACAAGAAATGTATTCGGTTTTCGTCATCCGAGTTCTCCCGGCTTGCAGTATGCCAAAGGCGGTTTGATTCTTAAGCTTTAGTTCATCCAATATGTTTTCAGCACCCTTGCAAGATAGCATAACACCATCACCGAAACCATCTACCAGGAGCCCTCCAATATCGGTTGAAGCATCAATAAGGAATTGTTCTTCGTCCTTGATCTGATAATCTTGTTCAATGACAACAGGAGATTTGATCTTTCGACTAACTAATTCAAAGAAGAACCTCCTCAAAGCAGGCATGCTGTGGCTATTCTCTGTATGAACGATCAAAACTAAATTATCAACTTCGAGGAGTTCATAATCCTCCTGCTTAAACCCATCGACATCGATGCTCAAGAAATTCAATACTTCAGAACAGTCTTCTGCGGTCTTGAATTGATCTAAAGTGTAATGTGGGTATCTACTTTTCTTTTCTTCTAAATCCTTCCAGACAGGATAATCTATGACCTCTCCCAATCCATTTGGTAGCATAAAGGGAGAAGGATGTTGAGCTGTGTAGATAAAATCAACACCTTGGTCGTTCATCCTCCATTTGTCAGGCTCTGGCAAATAGAAATGACCAACTGATTTTAGGTCTTTGATATTCAGTTTAGCGATATCGCTCAGGTCTGCAATGACTCGAGGCACATTGCGATCACCAAAATTGGCTACTTCTCTAGTTTCTCTTTTGTGGTAAAGGAAAGGATCGATTGGGTTTTCTTCCACTGCAGGAATGGCAGCATGAGCAGCTCGGTTGATATAGCGATCTACTAATTTTCGTGCTACGGGGGCTTCATACTCTGGTGCTTCGGTCAATGAGACCCTCACCGTGTCACCTAAACCATCTTCGAGCAAGGTACCGATACCTACTGCAGATTTGATTCTGCCATCCTCTGCTTCACCAGCCTCAGTTACACCCAAATGTAGCGGATAGGGCTTGAGCCCTTCTTCATCCAATTTATTGACCAAAAGGCGATACGCTTCCACCATGACCTGTGCGTTAGACGATTTCATCGATAATACGATCTGATCGTATTCCATTTCTTCGCAGATACGAAGAAACTCCAAGGCAGACTCCACCATGCCTAAGGCCGTATCGCCATATCGGCTCATGATGCGGTCAGAAAGAGAACCATGGTTGGTGCCAATCCGCATGGCAGTTCCATGCTCTTTACATAGCTCTACTAATGGCGCGAATTTTTCTTTGATGCGATCAAGTTCTGTCTGATAGGTCTCATCCGTATATTCGATCTGCTCGAATTTCTTCTTATCAGCATAATTACCCGGATTGATCCTTACTTTCTCTACGATCTGAGCAGCCACCTCAGCAGCATTTGGCGTAAAATGAATATCAGCGACCAAAGGCACATCACAGCCTCTTTTCAAAAGCTCATCCTTAATGTTTTGAAGGTTTTTAGCCTCTTTGATGCTCGGTGCTGTAATTCTCACCAATTCACAGCCTGATTCTACCATACGAAGAGTTTCCTCCACTGTACCCATGGAATCCATAGTGTCAACTGTGGTCATCGATTGGACAACGATAGGGTTGTCACCGCCAATGATTACATCACCTACTTTAACAGGAATGGTCTTTCTTCGACTGTATTGGGTTAAACTATTGCAGTATTTCTTAGAATCGCTCATGATCTTTACTCCGCTCCAAAGTTAACTTGAGGCAAAGGAAAAAGTTAAAGAATAAACGGTTATTTCTTATTTAGATGTCACCCAGTTGTGGTCTAAGTACGATCTCTTCAACCACGGTTTGTTTTGATAGGGCATGCGCTCCGTAGATGGCATCAGCAATATCCGCTGATTTCATGAAGCGTTCTTTTGGCAAATCAACACCATCCCAACTGGCGGTAAGGGTTGCCCCTGGTAAAATGGATGTGACACGCACGTCATGTGGCTTCATCTCTTCCCTTAACGCTTTTGTGAAACCAAGTAAAGCAAATTTTGAAATAGAATAAGAACCACCATTGTCATAAGCTTGAATGCCAGCAATAGATCCTGTGGTGAAAACGTGACCATCCTTTCTTTCTTTCATACCACCGATAAGCGCCCGAGTCAAATAATATGCGCTGTATAAATTGGTCTCGATCATTTGTTCAAGGTTACCTTCTTCCTCTTCATGTACAGCACCTGGTATAAATAAACCCGTATTGTTGATCAATACATCAACCGGCCTGTTCAGCGCATTCACAAATTCAGCAAAAGCAAGCACCTCATCTTTACTGGACATATCGGTCGAACGGATATGCACTTGACCTGAACCCTTTTCTTCTAATGCTGCCTTTAGCTTTTTAAGATCCTCTGCTGAACGTGCACAGGTAACGATATCAAATCCATTGTCAAAGAATTTTTCAACGGTTGCTCTACCTATACCTTTTGTACCACTGCTGATGACTGCAAGTTTTCTCATAGTTTCGAAATTATAATATTAAAACTGCTTAACAAGAGAATGTTTTTAGGAGGATAGGAAAGCATTCGTTCTAGTTTTATTATTTTTCCATTGAACTGCTTGAAGCAGGAAGAAAATATATGAGTAGACTCGGCCAATACATTTTATTTTTAGGTGCCCTTTTCAAGAATCGTGAGTCTTTTAAAACTTATTTTAGACTGACCCTTGATGAGTGCGTTTATGTGGGCATCAATAGTATTGTCATTGTGAGTATTGTTTCCATTTTTATGGGGGCAGTTTCAACAGTTCAAACGGCATACAATCTAGTCAGTCCTTTTATCCCTCAATCAGTTATTGGTCTTGTCGTAAGGGACCTTACTATTCTAGAGTTGGCGCCCACCATTACCGCCATTGTATTTGCTGGTAAAGTGGGGTCTAGTATTGCTGGTAACTTAGGTACAATGCGCATTACAGAACAAATCGATGCGCTTGAGGTCATGGGTATAAACTCCGTGAGTTATTTAGTGCTGCCAAAGATCGTGGCTACCGTATTTATGTATCCTTTCTTGGTAATTCTTGCTGGTACTTTAGCAATCTCTGGTGGCTATCTCGCGGCTGAACTTGCCGGAGCTTTAAATCCAACAGATTATTTAGCCGGATTAAAAACTAGCTTCAATGAGTTCTCGGTCTTTTTCGCATTGATCAAGTCAGTGGTATTTGGTTTTTTAATATCCTCTATCTCCGCATTTATGGGCTTTTATACCAGAGGTGGAGCCTTGGAAGTTGGACAATCGAGTACACGCGCAGTTACAGTAAGCTGTATTGCGATTTTATTTAGTGATTTTATCTTGGCTCAATTACTATTGGTGAGATGATAGAAGTTAAGCACCTTTCGAAATCATTTGAAGACAAAGTCGTTTTGAGCGGCATTAATGCGACTTTTCAACAGGGCCTAACCAATTTGATCATTGGCGCCAGTGGATCTGGCAAGAGCGTTCTTCTTAAAAATATTGTGGGACTTTTCGACCCAGATGAAGGTGAGGTACTTTACAATGGACGAAACTTCCTAACGGCTGACAGAGATCTCAAAACAGAGATCAGACGAGAGATCGGCATGCTCTTTCAAGGCGGTGCGCTCTTCGACTCTATGAATGTGGAGCAAAACGTGAAATTCCCGCTAGACGTCCTCACAAAGATGCCAGAAGATGAAAAACTAGATCGCGTAAATGAGGTGCTTCAACGTGTAAAGCTAGAGAACACCAACACCAGAATGCCCTCTGAGATCAGTGGGGGTATGCAAAAAAGAGTAGGTATTGCCCGTGCTATTGTGAACAAATCGCAATACCTATTTTGTGATGAACCTAACTCTGGACTGGATCCCCGCACCTCTATAAAGATCGATCAATTACTACAAGACATCACGGATGAGTACCAATTGACCACCATAGTGGTAACTCACGACATGAACTCTGTGATGGAGATTGGTGAAAACATTATTTTTATCGGTGATCAACAGAAGCTTTGGGAAGGTAATAATGAGGAGATCATGCATAGTGGCGTTGAGGCACTCGATGATTTTGTGTTTGCGAACAAAATGATGCGCAAATTCAAAGAGATCTAGAAGAGAGCACTCACTTGAACACGCCCCAGATGCACGGCCTCATTCTCTCCTGACTTTCTACCGTCATATCTAAGGATCAATTGTAATCCGGTACCTATTCGTTGCTGCCAGCTCAAGTTCCATGTTAAATTTTTTCCTGGCCTGAGTGCCTCAAGCATTTCATAACCCACTGGCGATGTTTCTACCCCATTGAAGTCAATATCAATGTATTTAAAGTTCGCACTTACAGTGGTTGAGGCTGCTCTTGAAAAACGGCTCTCCAATCCTACTTGTCGAATGCTAGCCGTCTCATCACTCGTTTCTTCAAACTGATTGAGTTTTTCCTTAAAGGTCAAAGTACCGGTCAACCTTAATCTACTCGTTGGTTGCCAAGCCAATGACGGCTGCCAAGTCTGTACATCAACTGCATAATTTCGAGTGGTCAATACATCGGATGAATTAGTTCGTAAGCCTTGGATGTAATTTACGTCCAAATTAAGTTGGCGATTGATTCCCCAACGCACGTGACTTTTGAAGTCGCGATTCAAACGTTTTTCAAAGCCATTGAAAAGCCATTGTTTGTTCTCTAGTCTTGATAATTCGATATCTGCAGCGAATTTCGAGTTCGTACGATTGAAAAAAAGCGTAGAGCGCAAAGTCTCCTGCATTGAAAGAATACCATCTTCAGCGACATTTGTTGGCCAAAGCCTACTAGCGAGTTTATCATCCGTAACCTTTGCATTCATGGTCCATGCAGAAACATTAGAAAAGTGTTGAATCAATTGTTTGAAACCTGCTTCATCTCGCCAGTTTCTAGGAAAACTTAAATTGAAACGATACGAAATGATGGTATTAAATGCATCAACAAAAGTATCGGTAGACACGAAGATCTTTGCATAATTCTTCTCATCCGGATTGATCGCTATATAGAATTCATTTAGGTCTTGATCGCCATTGTCGTCTCTCTAGGTGTGCGTGCCCTCACCTGTTGGTACCGGAATAAAGATAAACTCCCTTCTCAATTCCCTGCTATTAGAAAGATTATAACTCAGGTCTGACTGAATGATTCGGTCGAATACACTAGCATTCCAATCTAATCGGCCCATGATCGTTTCTTGATTTTGATCAGTGCTCAACGTATTCAAGTTTCGATAGGTCATAGGTCAATAACAGGGCCAACCTATTGTTTGGGTTTGCATACGTATTGAAGAAGAAATTGTAGGTTTCTGATACTGTGTTGTCCATCAGCTCGCCATTCATCGGCAAGCGATCTTCTCTTAGTTGAACCTCAATGCCATAGGTAGTCTTGAGCGTGTCCGAATTCTTAAGGTAAAAAGCATGTTCTTCGAACTTCATTGCTGAACTAACCACTTGGTCATTTAAATTACTCCTAACTGCATTTCTATCCACTTGGTAACGGTAGACCCACTTAGATCTATAAGAAGCATCCAATGAATACCTTAACCATTCAGAGCTGTTAACCACTTGTTCATTTTGCATTGCAAAAGCACTCGCTTTGAATCTAAAGCTACCAAGATCCTTTTGCCCATTGAAATCATGCTGAGTGCCATCTACGGCTTCCCCCCTTTTTCTTAAAGTGAAACGATAATCTACTCCATTGAGGGCGTCTTTTCGAAGTGATAGGTCTGTGTTTAGAATATTCTCGTTGTAGGATTCATTGAAATCGTTGGGGTCAAAACTCCAGTCTCTATCAAATTCTATATAACGCACCCGGTCAATAAATGAAAAAAAATCATTATTAAATTCGTAACTTAAGCCTCCATTAAATCGATACTTGGCATTTGCTCCAACAGGTCTATTTCTACTATTGAGCATAACCTTGTAAGCATAGCCATTATCATCTTCAGCATCTAAAGAAGAGAATAGATTCACATCATTTTTAGAGAAAGCAAACTCTGTTTTAACTTCTTCATAGGAATTGATTTTCAAGCCAAAATTACCAGTGAACATATTTTTTTGATTAGGTGCATTTAGAAGTGAAATGGGTTCAAATTGTCCTTGCGAAACACCATTGAATGGAGCAACCCACTGATAAATTCGGCCATTTGGAGTAGCATTAGACAATACATAATTACCGTTTCCTTGACCGACTTCAGAAAACTCTACCTGAAAAAATGCACTATCAGGGTTATTAGAATACTGATAGATCTCATAAGGGGTTCCATCGAGATCAAACCCTGTGGTTTTTCAATAAAGGACCTTATCCGCATTGAACGCGACACTATCTACTCGACTAGTAAAAGCGTTTGAAAGGTCATCACCGGCATTAGCCAATATCCGTTTTTCTTCTTGGCTCAAATCAAAGGCTAATGGTCGCGACTTGTTATCCTTCTCAGAATAATAATGCAGCCCGAATGAGAACATCTCGTTAGACTGTTGGTGAGCAGCCTGAAAAATAAAACGGCTGTAATTTTGATCAACGAACTCATAATCGGCCCTAATTCGTGTGAACTGGGTAATCACAACCCTATTGGTAAAGGTGATCTCTGCCAAATTATAATCGATCACATAATCTTGATCATAGCCCCTTGTCAATTGCTTTCCGTCAATAAACACCTTTTCGGAACCCGCCAAAATGATCACAAATCTTTCATTGCTAGGACCACGGACTCTGTAAGGACCTTGAACACCTTCTAAAGGGTCTACAGCAACGGAAGCAAATCGCCCACGTGCAACAGAGCCCGCTGCTGAGGTTTCAGCTTGAAAACCGTTCGACATTTTATATTTGGTTTTAAACTGTCCGCCCTGCACGTTCTTATAATACCGTAAGAAATTTGACTCCGTATGTTTAAGCACTACATCGCCCGCTTTTAACGACCAATTTTCGTTGTACAATTCGATAAACACATTATCAAAATCTTGAAGCTGTTGCGTATTCCCTTCCGGTTGGAAAGGCACATTTTGGTCAGTGATCACAGCCCTTATGTTCACATCATCAGAGAGCTGGCCTTCCATTTGGAAATTGAGTGTAGAGTTGACAAATACATCTTGTCTATTCCCAAAAGAAACTCTCCTACTGATACTGCCTGTCCTGGCAATATTACTTGTCTTGAAAACTTCTTCTCGTTTTGGAATCACGAGGGACTCTTGGTATTGAAGCGCATCTTTAAATAGCGCAGTTGAATCGTAGATGACTAATGTGCGGTTAGCCTTCGGTGTGTGCAGATCGAAAGGTAAAGTTCGATAGCAAATGTAAATGGAGTCTAGCGTGATATTAGGAAACTGTATAGAATTTGTTTTCAAGTCAAAATCGAAGAGCACCTCTTTGTTATTTGGGAATGTAATGGTCGAAGGAATAACCGTAAGAGAATCGAGAGTTTGTGGGTTTACATCGGTAGGGATCCATTTACAATCTTGCGCGCGCAATTGAGCTCCAAATAGCAGCAAAAGAATAAATGAATAGCGTAAGCGAGCCTTTAGCCCTACCATCAGTCAATTATTGGAAATTCTAAGAAGAAGCTCGTCCCTTCATCTCTCTTGGACTCAAACCATATACTCCCACCAGCGTGCTCTACCCCACGCTTTGCAATAGCTAAGCCAATACCAGACCCCTCGTTCTTGGTGCTAAATTTAGGAATAAACACCTTATCTCTGATATCATCTGGAATTCCTCTACCATTATCTTGAATAGTGATTCTGACCTTTCGCCTCAATTCTTCCATTGAAATATTGATCACAGGAAAAGCATTTCCTTCGTGTGCTTGAATAGCATTTAAAATCAGGTTATTGAAAATCCTCCCCAGGAGTTTTTCATCAGCCATGATCCAAATACTGTCTTTGGGTATATTCTTATTGATAGTGACTTCTCCCTCAGAAAAAAGTGAAGCGGTTCTTCTCAATATTTTGCCAATATCAACTCTTTCACTCAATGGTATTGGCATTTTCGCAAATGATGAAAAAGAGGTAGCGATATCACTTAATGTTTCTACTTGACCCAAAAGATTATTGATCGGTTTCTCATAAGCCTCAACATCACTTGGGGCCTCTCGGAGCACTCGCTTCAAGTGTTGAAGCTTCAATTTCATAGGTGTCAGCGGGTTTTTAATTTCATGTGCTACTTGCTGTGCCATTTCACGCCATGCGCTTTCCTTCTCAGATTGTGCAAGTGCTTTTTTACTGGTTTCCAGATTCTGGAGCATCGCATTGTATTCTGTCACCAACAAGCCGATCTCATCATCTGCCTGCCAGATCAATGGCTCGTTTTCCTTCGTCAAGGTGATCGACCTGATCTTTTGCGTAAGGTAAGTGAACGGGTACGTTATGACCCTTGAGGCTAAGAAAGAAAGTATCACAAAAATGACAAAGATGAAGGTGAAGGCATTCAGAATGTTCGACAATATCTCTCTTTGCTCATCCACCAGTTCCTCTTGAGAGTCAAAAAACGGCATACTCAAAACACCTAAAAGATTTTTAGCATCTCCTCCGACAATTGCATAGTAGGTCGCCTTATATTGAAAATCACCTACTTGTTCGAGCTGAAGTTCCTCAACGTTGCGTGATTCAATAATGCTAGAGACGGCATCAGGATTTGCAAAAGGTGCTAGGACATCATTTTCAAAGATCAAGCGTTGGTTAGTAGCGATCAACTGTCCTTTTGTGTTGAACAAGTTGATGTCAGCACCAGCATACTGACTGATCTCAGAGATCCTATTCTCAAGTGCTTCGTTATTCCCATCGCGTGCTCTCAAAAAATAATAAAGCGGGTTTGATAAATTCTCTGCGGCACTACGGGTGGTATTTAAATACTTCTCCTCCAAATTTTCCTCAACCGTTTCATTTACCAATTGAAGCACGATAATACTCACCGTGATCAGCGGTAAAAAGAAAGCGAAATTTAGGAGTATCTGAACCTTTGTTGACAAAGTGGTTTGTTGACGTTGGGCATTAATAATGATCGAAGCCAGTCCGAAAATAGCCATGATTAATGCCACCATAAACAAAAAGAAGATGGAGAAATTAGTGATCAAATAATCCACTGGATAAACTGGGCTGCTGATGACCAATTGCTGACCTTCAATTCCGGTATCGAAAGACATGTGCAAATATTCATCTTCGACTACCCCATTGGTTTTCACATCTTCATCAATTAAGATTTGAATATTGAAGTTCCTTCGGTAGTTAAATGTCCCACTTTGTTCTTCGAGCACACCATCTTTAAAGAAAGCATAGCTCAAATCGTTTTGCTGAAGAGGCATTTCATCTTCATCCCAAAGCAGCTTAGGTAAGATACTATTATTCAATTGGCGCTTGCGGTCTAGTTTGACCATAACATGACCAATTAAAATATCATACCTGCGCACTTCACAGAACAGGTAATACTGATTGAGTGGTTGTGGAAATTCATCATTCAGATAATAGAGATCTTCAAATTCAGTCCTGTTCTCAGTTACAGCATAAACCTCTTTCAAAACATCAATATCCAGTACGTTAGAATTAATTGGTTTACCGCTACCATTAAACAACTCAATAGCTATCTCATACTTGTCAAAATAATCACCCAAATAGACGCGCCTGATCTTTTGTTCAATAAGGTCTTTTGACGAGAATGGGTTTGAAATATTATTCTGGATCAGAATATCGCTTTCAATACTTTCTTTTGCCTCAGAGAGTAAGAATTCTGCGTAAATGTCATTCTTAGATTGTAGGTCAATGGCCAACTTCGTTTTGTTGGTCAATTGCTCTGTTTTGATCTCATCACTTAAAACCATGAGTGCTACGGCCGACCAGATAAAACTGGAAAGGAACAAGTGAAGAAAAGAACTATAGTTCAATTTACTGAGCTGCGTTGCCAGCTTAAAGAACAGAATCAGTGCTGTATACAATCCGATCAAACCCAGAATGCCTATGAGGGTAAATTGAAAGACACTATACACTATAAGGCTTATGATAAAGACTGACGCTAAAATGTAAATGATCAGATTCTTTCTCTTCAAGCCTTCGATTCGCAACAGAAGCAAATGCAGCATCATAACGGGCATGACCGCGTTGACAAAAACGGCTAAATAGGCCAAAACCTTAGCAACTGAAAAATCAATTTCTTCACTGATATCAAAAGACCACTGCCCATTGGTGATCATTGAGTTGAGTTGGAAGACAAAATGAAAAGATAGTCCTATTGCCAGACAAGCAATGATGATCAATTCATATGCCTTAAGGCTCTGTACCTTTCGGTAAGTCTGTGCAAAAATGAAGAGCACAATGAACAACAAACTGAACACGTTAATGATCAAATCGCCAATTGATGGTTGCCAAATGCTATCGGCATATTCGAATGGATCAAAGATGTGCCAGTCAATTATACTCAGAGGATAATCAAATAGGATAGTTAAAAAGCGAAAGAGTAGGATAAAGACAGAGAATAAAGCGGCTCCATAAAATACACCCCTTCTATTTGAAAGCATGAGTGAGTAGTGGTACCCTGCCCTTATGAAGAAGTAAATAGCCGCCAAGTATAGGAGAAATATGAATAGGTCATATACTGGGTAGTCTATTTTCATTTGAGGATTCCCATCAAATGAGAAAAGGAAGATACCCTCAGGTGAAAAGATACTCTGACTCTTTTTAGTGGATTCGACCCCAGACAAAACATAATTGGAACGCCCGAAGATATCGCCATTCATCCCAGTTTCTTTGAATTCGTTTGATATTGTGGTTTCAGAAGTTAAAGGCAATAAGGCAAAGATCTCGACAATCCGATTTTGAGAACTATTGATCACCTTTCTTTTGACAATGTATTGACCACTTTGCAGACTGAGAAATTTAAAAAGATAAGTACCCGTCAATGTTCCATATTTTGGGACAAAACGATTGGTACTCCAATAAACGATCTCACCGTTTTCAAAGAGGAAGAAAGGCAAGGCCTCATCTTTAATATACCGGCTAAACAACCTATCCAAGCTGATGATAGCTGTTGCGCCTACTTCCTGAAGTCGATCATCTAACGCTTTTAACTTGTCTGATAGATTATTGGTGATCGCCTCCTTAGGATCAACCCTTCTTTTTTGGTCAGAGAACACTCCTTCATCGATCGCTAAAGTGATCGCAACGAAAAGGATACACAGGGATATCCACCAATGATTTTTGAAATGAGCAGTGAGCGCCAAAGGGTTCAAATATTAGCCAATGCTTAATCTAATAATTATTTACGTGCGATTAACACTTATGGCCTAAGAAGCAATAAATCGGCCAAAAGCCACTAATCGCGTGGCTTATACTTCAATCCCCCAAAAGCATATAAATAGAGAATGCGCGAATAGCGGAACATGATTGGATACAACAAGACCACCTCAGAAATGATGGCGATCATATAGACATTCTCAGACACTGGATGGAATAAGAAATAGATGAGGAACGCAGATACCAAAAACAGCCCTACAGATAGCGCATAGCTAATGTACATCGCACCATCAAAGAATCGTGGTTCCTTTTCGAAATTAGCCTGACAATGCGGACATTGGGTATTGATCTTGGTGAACTTGCCTAGATTATAGGTGCCGAATTGAAATAACTTACCTTCTCTGCATCTTGGGCATCTACCCTGCAAAAGTGCTCCTAGCTTGGATCTTTCTGACATTGCGTTTACTTGCTCTATACCATAAAAATGCGATCACTCCTACAACCAAGTACGGAGTGAAAAAGAGATAGAGAATTCCAAAGTTCAAATTGGCCGCAACAGAAGTATCACCAGCGCTAACTTGCGATTCTACCGAACCTCTACACATGGCGCACTGTGCCAATGCATGCACTTGTGTTAATGCCAGTAGAATAAACGATAATAATGCAATTCTTACCTTCTTCATGCTAATCAAATTTACAATTCAAAAGTCTCATTTCCCATTAATGGGTATAATAAGGACTTATCATCAAATAAACTGCAACTCCAGTTACAGAAACATATAACCAAATCGGGAAAGTATATTTAACGATCTTCTTATGCTTGTCAATCATTCCATTTAGGGCATAATAAAATGCCATCAAAACCAAGGGTACAACTCCAATGGACAAAACAATATGGGAAATCAATAAGAAATAATAGACATACCTTATTGTCCCTTCGCCACCATAGGGTGTTGATTCTGCGCTAGCATGGTACAAGACATAACATACTAAAAATAACGCGCCAAGTATAAAGGCTGTTGAATTGAACTTCTGGTGCAAACCCACCTTCTTCTTCTTGATCGCGACTATACCTAAAATCAAAAAGAGTGCGGTCAATGAATTGATCACACCGATCACATCGGGCAACACATATACCCAATCTCCTAAATCCAATTTCTGTGGTAGCCCCAATAATACGGCTACTGCTACTGGTATGGCTATGGATAGGATTCTAATCCATAGCATTGATTTCTTTTGTTCTAATCCTTCAGCCATTTTGTGGAATAATTTCAGTTTTCAATATGCGTAACTCTAGGATGAGTCTATCTGTTTCGTCTCTTTCTGCAATATTATAGTAACCTCGAATCCTATTTTGTTTATCGACTAGGACCACCCGGTTATCCAGATCACTCATGGCCATATCACAAAACTTTAAATCTGCCCAGGCAAGTGAATCTAATTGCTGCCGCTTCCAAAAGCCATCAAAAAACTGAATCCTGTTCTTATAATCATTGACTTCTTGCACCTTCATCGATTTTTCGTTGACAGAAGTGATCAACTCTACCTCTGGATCTTCACCAAAGACGTCTTGAACGCGCTCCAACTCTTCTAGACGGAATAAGGTCAAAGGTCCATCTATTCGTTCAAAATGAATCACCTTGATCTTGCCTTCTTCTGTAAATGGAGAATTCACGTAATACTGAGATTTAGCGCGATCGAGGCAAGGTGTGCTGAGACTATCTCCAAGACCTTGTTCATAGTATATCGGAATGGTAAACTCGTTTCTACCAAATCCCTTTAAAAACAAGAAGATAACTATGGGTAGTATAATAAGTAAAAACAGAAAGATGCCCTTTTTCATATGATTCTATAAACGAAAAAATCAGGTCAATTGATTGACCTGATCTTAAACTTTTTTAATAAAAATCTTATCTCGATTCATCCATTTGCTCTATAGGGGCACCTGATTCTACATCAGTGATTCCTCTAGAGTCTTTAACGGCTGCACCTTCAATATTTACCAAGGCTACGATCAGCCAGATGACAAACATCATTGGTAAGATGATCGAATAGATCAATCCCTTTACCTCATGGCCTAGGTGCATGAATTCAGATACTATGTAAAATGCTTTAACGATCGTGAGTACAACGAAGATCGTTGACCTTAAGAATCCTGCATCCATCGTAAATGCAAAAACGTATTCTATTGCAGTAATCAGAGCAAGAATGCCTGCCACCTTCCAAATGCCCATGATCACAGACTTATCTGCGGGCTGTACTTGTATATTGCTAGTTTGTTCCATAAATAAAAATCTTTAGATCAGATGAGGTAGAAAAAGGTGAATACAAATACCCAAACAAGGTCTACAAAGTGCCAGTACAAACCAACCTTTTCAACCATTTCATAATGACCTCTTCTTTCATAAAGTCCTGCTGCAGCATTAAAGAAAATGATCACATTCAATACCACTCCTGAGAATACGTGGAATCCGTGGAAACCAGTGATAAAGAAAAACAACGCAGCAAATGCAGGCGGGCCATATTGATTGAAAGTAAGGTTAGCGCCAAAGATCTCGTAGTTTTCTCTCCAAATTCCATTGATCACAACATCACTAATTGTTGCAGTATCAGTTCCTGTGATAAAGTGAGACCATTCCCAAGCCTGACAGCTCAAAAAGGCAAAACCACCGATAATCGTCCATAACATCCATTTTACCACGTTCTTTTTATCCATTCTATGTCCTGCTTCAACAGCCAAAACCATTGTTACTGAAGACATAATTAGAATAAAGGTCATCAAACCCACGAAAACCAGTGGAAGCTCTACCCCATGGAAACCAGGGAATGCTTCGTATACCTTTTCCGGTATCGGCCAGTATTCAGTTGAGAATGTGAAGTCAGCTGGGTCACCATTATAAGCAGGTGCACTCCATCTTAAGAACGCGTAAGTAATTAGTAAGCCTGAAAAAGTAAAGGCATCTGATAAGAGGAAGAACCACATCATCAGTTTACCGTAGCTAGCCTTGAAAGGCGCCACGCCTCCACCCCAAAGGGACTTTTTACTCATTGTAGCAGTAGTTGCCATAGAACGGTCGGTTAATTAATGATTTAAAAGCAAAAATATGAATAAATAAATCCAAAGTCCTCCTAAAAAGTGCCAGTATGTTGTACACATTTCAATGTTCAACATGTTTTTTGAGTGCACTTTGTATTTAAAGGCCATCACAAGCATGTATATCAAAAATAATATTCCGCTGATCAGGTGTGCACCATGTAAGCCAGTAAAGACATACATAAAGCTACCTGCTGGATTTCCAACAAAGAAAACGCCAGCTTCAACCAACTGACTCCATGCCTGAAGTTGACCAAACAGAAAAATAACCCCTAGCACTGTGGTGATAGAGAGTGCAATTTTCACTTGTTCGGCTTTATTGTTCTTAGCTGCTATGTACGCCCATTGCATAAAAACTGAGCTCGCCAGAATAATTCCCGAAGTCACCCATAGCATACTAGGAATATCGTACTCCAGCCAATCACCATCTGCTTGACGCACAATGTGCGCAGAAGTAAAGGCTGCAAAAATCATGATTACTGTTACAATGAACAGCCACATCGCGAATTTCTTCGGATGCATTGAGAGCGGTTGCTCTACTGGTGCGTCTACTAATTTGTAATCTTCTACCATCATTTCACCATGTCTAGTAAAAACGCTATTTGAACGATCGGCAAATACAAGAAGGAACCAAACATGATCCTTAATGCCGACTTTCTGGATTGATCTTTCATCAACTTGATGGTCGATGCTAAGAACAATACACCACAAACTGTCGCAACGACAGCTGAATTAATTCCTGTTATTCCAAAATAGGTCGGTAATAGGCCTAAAGGAATCAAGAACAACGTATAGGTCATGATCTGAAAAGCTGTTTTCAAATCCTTTTCTCCTTTTACAGGCAAAAGTTTAAACCCTGCCTTCTTGTAATCTTCGTCTGCTACCCATGCAATTGCCCAAAAATGAGGAAACTGCCAAATGAACTGAATTCCGAAAATGATCAATGCTTCATGAGAGATCATCCCTGTAGCCGCTGTCCAACCCAATAAGGGAGGTAAAGCACCTGGAATTGCCCCAACAAACACAGCAATGGGGCCTACTCGTTTCAACGGTGTGTAAACGAAAGAATACAAGACCATTGAAATACTTGCAAGCAACACCGTTAATGGATTTGTCCATTGCGCTAGAATTAGCAATCCAACAATAGCCACTATCACTGAGTACCAAATGGCTTCTTTTTTAGTGAGTCTGTTGGTTGGCAATGGTCTTGAAGCAGTACGCTTCATTACCTTATCTAAATCTTTTTCGATGACCTGATTGATGGTACAGCTTGCACCAGAGATCAAGAAACCACCTAAAAACAACATGGCTAATTGCATCCAATCTACTCTTCCGCCCATAGCCAAAGCATAGCCAAAGGCAGATGAGAACGAAACTAAAAATGAAAGTCTCGTTTTCAACAACTCTACATAAGCCTTCGCTTTCACAGCGAAGAGACTTACTTGTCCTACATTTGTCGAATTTCCTGTTATCATTTCTATAAAATCGCTCCATTTCTTTTACGGTTGATCAGCAATACCAAATAATACTGTATACCAATGATCAACGACCCGAATAACAAATGTATAGGTTGAATAAATGCCGGTATCGCAAAGTAGGCCATGATGGCCCCTGTCAGTATTTCAAAACCAACAACTCCTACTAATGCGAGCAAGTAATTCTTAAAAGCGTCAAATGCCTCTGACTTGTAAATAACGTAGACCAAATACAGGTGCAATGCCAACAACAACAAGGAATATGACCTATGAATTAAGAAAGTTGCGCCTAACTCATCGATCCACTGTGCACGAGCAATTGCAGTATCTGCTATCTGATCAACAACTTCCCTAACTTGGGTTCCTAAAACCACCTGAACAGTTGTTAGAACCAAACAGGTTAATGAAATCCAAAATGCCTGCTTTGGCAATGATACTTTAGTCTCTACCAATCTTCTCGAACGATAGTAAACATATATCAGCAGACAAACGATCATTAAAGCCAGTAGCATATGAACTGTGATCATCCATTGCAATAAGTTTGTACTTACTACAATTGAACCGATCCAGCCCTGAACGCCAACCAATACAAATGCAAGAAATGAAAGAACGGTTACTGTTTTATCAATACTCCAATAACTAATGGAGCTTATAAACGTTGCGAATATCAAAATCCCGATTAGGGCACCTATCAACCTATTGACATACTCAGTCCAGGTCTTGGCCGCATTGAAATCCTCTTCAACCAAAATCGAGGGATCATTCTCCACTTGAACTGCTAAGTCATCAAAACCTAAGCCTTTCAAGTATT
This sequence comes from Roseivirga sp., assembly GCA_965659985.1. GTDB lineage: Bacteria > Bacteroidota > Bacteroidia > Cytophagales > Cyclobacteriaceae > Roseivirga. The sequence continues at coordinate 19,020 of CBFHYE010000046.1, forward strand.
CCACGAATTTGATATTCTTCTCAGCCCTCTGCTGAGCGTAAATCTCTTTATAGTTTGACGGAAGTTGAGCGACCTCTGTAGGGGGCACCCAACTTCCGAAACATTTAGGCCAGTCTGGACAACCCATTCCTGAACCTGTGCTTCTTACAATACCACCAATGGCGATTAATAAGAAGACCGCTATAATCGTAACGGCAGAAAACCGTCTAAATAATCTACCTTTAGTGTTCGCTTTTTGCATTCACTACTACTTCCTCCTCTGCTTCTTCTTTCTCCAAGGCAATCAGATCATTCTCATGAGGAAGATTAGACTCCATTGTCTCCGAATAAGGAACAGTTTGTGGAATGAAGTCATCCTCAGCTCCAGGCTTAGAATAGTCGTAAGGCCATCTGTACACTTGAGGAATCTCACCAACCCAGTTACCGTGACCAGGATTAACAGGTGTTGTCCATTCGAGTGTATTAGATTTCCATGGATTAGCTGGTGCTTTTCTACCTCTATACATACTGTAGAAGAAGTTGAACAAGAAGATCAACTGACCAACGAAAGTGAAGATAGCTGCAACTGAAATGAACATGTTCAAGTCAGTAAATCCGCTAAATGCATCAAAGTTAGTGAATGAATAATATCTTCTTGGGAACCCTGCAATACCGATGTAGTGCATAGGGAAGAACACTGAGTAAATACCTACAAATGTCAACCAGAAGTGAATGTAACCTAAACGGCTATCCATCATTCTACCAAACATTTTAGGGAACCAATGATATACCCCGGCCAATAAGCCGAATGCTGATGCTGCACCCATCACCAAGTGGAAGTGAGCTACAACGAAATAGGTATCATGCAATTGAATATCAATAGCTGAGTTACCTAGGAAAATACCTGTAATACCCCCAGATATGAATACCGAAACCAAACCGATGGAGAACATCATTGCTGGCGTAAACACAATGTTACCTTTCCAAAGCGTAGTTAAGTAATTAAATACCTTAACTGCCGATGGTATCGCAATGATCAATGTCAAGAACATAAAGATCGATCCTAAGAATGGATTCAATCCTGACACGAACATGTGGTGTGCCCAAACAATGAACGATAAGAAGGTGATTCCCATCATCGAAATGATCATGGCCTTGTAACCAAAGATCGGCTTACGAGAGTTTGTTGCAATGATCTCTGAGGTAATACCCAGAGCAGGCAACAATACTATATATACTTCAGGGTGTCCTAAGAACCAGAATAAATGCTGGTATAGAATTGGACTACCTCCAACATTTGGAAGTGCCTCACCACCGATATAGATCTCAGATAAATAGAATGAAGTACCAAAGCTTCTATCAAACACAAGTAATAACGCAGCTGCGAATAATACTGGGAATGATAATAGACCGATAACGGCCGTCAAGAAGAAAGCCCAAATCGTCAATGGAAGTCTTGAGAAGGTCATCCCTTTAGTTCTCAAGTTAATCACTGTTGTGATGTAGTTGATACCACCTAGTAGAGAAGAGGCAATGAAGAACACCATAGCGACCAACCACATCGTCATACCTAATCCAGAACCTGGCATCGCCTGTGGCAATGCTGACAATGGTGGGTAAACAACCCATCCACCAGATGCAGGTCCTGTCTCTATAAATAGAGAGATGAACATGATCACACCAGATACAAAGAAGAACCAGTATGACAACATATTCATAAAGCCTGAGGCCATGTCTCTTGCTCCAATTTGCAATGGAATCAAGAAATTTGAGAATGTACCTGATAACCCTGCCGTCAATACAAAGAATACCATAATGGTACCGTGCATGGTCACCAATGCTAAATAGAAGTTTGGATCTAAACTTCCGTCAACCTGAATCCACTTACCTAAGATAGGCTTTAACCAACCTAGGTCTGCATCAGGAAAACCAAGTTGCAATCTGAAAATCACCGACATTGCCGCACCAATAAAGGCCCAGAATATACCTGTGATCAAGAATTGCTTTGCGATCGTTTTGTGATCTGTCGAAAATATATATTTGCTAACAAATGACTGCTCATGGTGCTCGTCATGATGATCATCATGCGCATGAGTGTCAATTACTGCTGCTTCTGTTGCTGTAGACATAGCTTATTTAAATCTTTTAGTCGTTGATACCCGCAGTTACTACTGCCAACTCTTTCAAATTCTCTGGAACCTGACTCATATATTCAGGATTCTTAGAAAGCCAAGACTCTTGTTCTGCTTTCCACTCATCGTACTCATCTTGTTCAAGTACGATCACATTCTTCTTCATAGAGAAGTGTCCTCTTCCACAAACCTCTGTACACGCCAGTTCATAGTTGAAGTCAGGATTTCCTTCTTCAATTCTCATTTCTTCTGTGGTCTTGTTAGCCACAAACCAGAATTGTGTCGGCATACCTGGCATTGCATCCATTTTCACTCTCATGTGAGGGATAAATACAGAGTGCAATACATCTCTCGCTCTAATTTTTAAAAGCACTGGTTTTCCTTTGGGAATAACCAAATCTCTATATTGGAAGTCATCAAAACCTGCTCTATCAGAGAAGTCTTGGCCATGAGAATTCACAGCATCGATCAATCGATAATCGTAATCTCCTACTTGGTTGTCTGATCCACCATATCTCAATGACCATGCAAACTGATAACCCATGATCTCGATTTGCTCAGATTCCTCTGGTGCTTCACTCATGATGCCATCCCATGCCATCCACCCTGAGATCACTAACCATGTCAATACGATGGCAGGCACACCTGTCCATATGTATTCCAATTTGTTGTTATGAGGATAGAAAAGTGCTTTTCTGTTCTTATTATATCTGTATTTATAAGAGAAATAGAACAAAAGCACATTTGTCACGAAGAACGTAATGAATGTGATCCACATCGTTCTCCAAAACAACTTGTCTGTCAACTCACCATGATCTGATGCTACAGGCGGATCATAAGCATCGAAATTAGCCCATGAATACCAACCCACTAAACCGAAGAATAAAACCATAAATAGCAACATCAACATACCATTGATGTTATTGCTAGACTGGGTAGTCTCTTCTCCAGTTCCCTTTACTACATTCACTAGTCTTGTGATTCTGAAGATAAACAACAGAATGGCGACTACTAAGAATACTGCTAACGCTATATAAAAACCGAACATACTTGTTAGTTATACTGCTTTAATTAAATGTGATGATGTTCTGCTTCTGCCAACATTGGGTGATTCTTCGGTACCAAGTTAAACTTGGATAAAGCCGCTAGAACTACAAATATAAATGCTGAACCAAACATCAAATACATACCGATTTCCGTCAATCCGAAGGCACCTTCAGCGCCTAACGTACCAGGTGTGATCATTAGATAAAAATCTAACCAGTGTCCGAGTAGAACGATCACACAAACGATCTTCAAGAAGACATTGAGCCTCTTTGCATCTCTCGTCATCAATACTAAGAATGGAAGGAAAAAGTTAACAACAATGTTTGCGAAAAAGAACGGAGAATAATGATCTGATAAGAATCTTTCTACAAAGTAGACTGATTCCTCAGGGATATTTGCATAATAGATCAGTAAGAACTGGCTAAACCAGATATAAGTCCAGAAAATACTGAATGCAAAAATAAATTTACCGAGGTCATGCAAATGGTTAGAAGTAACCTGCTGCATGTACCCAGCTTCTTTCAATAATACGATTACTAAAGTAATAAAAGCCAAACCTGACACCCACCAGCTGGCAAAAACATACCAACCAAACATAGTAGAGAACCAGTGCGTATCAATTGACATGATCCAATCCCAGGCAGCCACAGATGATGATACAGCAAAGATCACCAAAAACACTGCTGAAACCTATCTCATCTTGTGCCAGTAGCTATCGCCACCCAATTCATCTTCAGCCAAGGAAAGGCCTTTTAATTTTCTAAATAACAACCACCATACACCAAAGAAGATCACCATTCTTAGAATAAAGAATATTGGGAATGAACCTCCTTCTAAGGGCCAGAAGAAAAATGCTTGCTTACCAGCTATGATAGAATCATAATGCGCTCCACCTACTTCATATAAATCGGCATGCGTCCAATGGAAAATATCGTGTCCAAACAAGAAATAAGTAGCGATCATCAAGATCCCTGCGGGAGCAATCCAATGCGCCATTGCTAATGGAACTCTTATAATATATGCTGACCAGCCTGCTTGCGCGGCATACTGTATAGCGAAAAAGAATAATCCAATAAGGGCTAAACCTGTGAAGTAGACATTGTTGATCCAAAAATCGATCTTGAATCTTTTGAACCACCCACCACCGTGACTGGCTTCACCTTCTCCTTCACCCGCCTCTGCAAGCGCATTGCCATGGCCTTCATCATGACTTTCTTCTTCGTGGTGATCAGCCGCATCTTCGTGCCCACCATCATGTATAGCTTCTACGTGATCTCCTTCTGCATGCTCCTCTCCTTCATGTGAAGGTCCAGGTAGCATTGCGCCAACTAATAACAGCACCAAACCAACGACAAAGGCTATCGATAGCTTCTTTTTTAGGCCTGCATTAAAATCAAATACTTCTTTTGCCATCCTTAAAAATGTTATCTGTTATTGTTGTTGTAATTCTTGAACATAACGCGCGATTTTCCATCGCTTGTCTTCAGAGATCTGAGAACCATGAGCCCCCATTCTTCTGATGCCCCATGTAATTACATGGAAAACATGCCCTTGTGATAAATCTCTTTTTGCTGGAGATGAATATGACGGTACTCCGGCATATACGACACCAACTTTGCCTTGACCTTTACCATCTGAACCATGACAGTGCACACAATAAAGATCATAAAGTCTTTTACCTTCAGCTTTGACTTCTGGAGTCGCCTCAAATGGGTTTTCTATCTGAGCTGCTGCTTCGACATCATCTTTACCCAATCGATAAGGCATGAAACCATTTCCGTTCCTTCTTACGGTTCCCGCAACTGGCTGACGCACGTTTTGAGAATAAGGATTGTTATCGTTTGAGTTATAAAACTCACCTAATCCATCTTCCCTATTCGATAGCCAAGAACCTTGATCTTTGTTCTTGATTTGAGTCAAAGGCTCGTAAGGTACTGAATGGTACATCTGAGGTGCATATTCCAAACCTGGATCGTCACCACTTGCTGTACAAGCACCTAACAAAACGATGCTCAATAGGGGTAATAAGTTTTTCAATCTATTGATCATATCTCCGTCAGCTTATTCTTCTCTTGATTTTTCATTTACCTCAACAGCACCAGAATCTTGCAAAGCTTTCTGAATAGCTGCTGCTTCAACGGCTTTATTGCTTGCAATATCAATAGCCATCACGTGTTTATCATCTGTAATTCTGATGTCCAATAAATTTGGATCTTTCCATGGCTTAAGGTCACTTGATACTAAAAAAGTACCTACCATACCAAAAGCGGCAAGTAATACGGTCAACTCAAAAGTTACTGGTACAAAATCAGGTAATGCGATAAAGTTCTTACCACCAATGATCATTGGCCAGTCAACGCCTAGCATCCAAACCTGCATCACCAATGCCAAGGTGGTACCTAAGGCACCGAACATAAATGCAGCAATTGGCAATCTTGATCTTTTATAACCTAGTTCCTCATCCAATCCGTGAACTGGGAAAGGACTGTATACTTCGTTGATCTTGATACCTGCGCTGCGGATCTTACCAACAGCTTTTAGCAATACGTCTTCGTCATCGTATATGCCTACGATATAGTTCTTTACATCACTCATTATTCCGCAGTTTTTTCAGATGAAGATTTGATAATACTTTTTACCTCAGCCATGTTGATCACAGGGAAGAACTTCGCAAATAAGAAGAACGCTGTAAAGAACAATCCAAAGGTGAAGAGGTATACACCCATATCGTAAATCGTTGGGTAGAACATCGCCCATGAAGAAGGCAAGTAGTCTCTGTGAAGTGAGGTCACGATAATCACGAAACGCTCGAACCACATACCAATATTTACAATGATGGAAATGATAAATGTTGCCGCAATACTCGTTCTGATCTTTTTGAACCAGAACAACTGAGGTGAGATTACATTACAGGTCATCATTGACCAGTATGCCCACCAGTAAGGTCCTTGCATTCTGTTAAAGAAAGCATATTGCTCTGCAGGAACACCTGAATACCAAGCCACAAAGAACTCAGTGATATAGGCAATACCTACGATAGAACCAGTAACGATAATTACAATGTTCATCAATTCGATATGCTCGATCGTGATGTAATCATGTAATTTAAATGTCTCTCTGGTTACGATCATTAGTGTAAGTACCATGGCGAAACCCGAGAAGATCGCACCTGCCACAAAGTATGGAGGGAAGATCGTAGTGTGCCATCCTGGTATTACTGACGTAGCAAAGTCAAAAGATACAATGGTGTGTACTGAAAGTACTAGAGGTGTTGCCAAACCAGCCAAGATCAACGAAACAGATTCGTAACGTGCCCAAGTTCTTGCAGCTCCATCCCAACCTAGAGACAATCCACCATAAATTAATTTTCTGATTCCCTTTGCTCTATCTCTAATTGTCGCAAAATCTGGAACTAAACCGAGATACCAGAATACTAATGAAACAGAGAAATAGGTTGAGATCGCGAAAACGTCCCATAACAAAGGAGAGTTAAAGTTCACCCAAAGTGAACCGAATGTATTAGGTAATGGAAGCGCCCAATAAGCTCCTAACCATGGTCTACCCATGTGAAGGATAGGGAACTGAGCGGCACAGATTACTGCGAAGATGGTCATCGCTTCTGAGGCTCTGTTAATGGCCATTCTCCATTTCTGACGGAACAACAACAATACGGCAGAGATCAATGTACCAGCGTGACCGATACCAACCCACCATACGAAGTTTGTAATGTCCCATGCCCAGCCGACAGTTTTATTGAGACCCCACATACCGATACCTTCCCAAAGCGTGGCAGCAACAGCTACCAAACCGATCATTAATGTGATCACGGAGATACCGAAGGCCGCAGTCCAAAGCTTGGACGGTTTTCCCTCTACCTGACGACAAATATCTTCGGTCACATCGTGAACCGTTTTGCCGCCCGTTACTAGAGGTTTTCTTACAGTTGCTTCAACTTGCATTCTATCTCGGTTTAAAAATTAAGCTTCTTGTTTATCCTTATTTCTAATCTTGGTCATGTACCATACGTTTGGATTCACGTTGATTTCCTCCAAAACGTGGTATGCTCTGTCCTCATTGACAACTCTTTCAGTTGCATTGGTACCATCACCCATTTCTTTTTCTTCGATCTGAAGAGATCTAGAAATCATTGAGTTTGGATCGTTAAGGTCTCCGAAAGTAATTGCATCAGATGGACATGCAGTTGCGCATGCAGTATTGATCTCTCCATCTTCCGGTCTTCTACCTTCTCTCTTAGCCGCCAATTTACCCGACTGGATTCTCTGCACACACATTGTACATTTCTCCATTACTCCTCTCGCACGAACAGTCACATCAGGGTTCAATACCATTTTACCCAAATCGTTGTTCATAGAAGAGTTCTTGTCGAACTGCGTATTGTCGTGGTATTTAAACCAGTTAAATCGTCTTACTTTATAAGGACAGTTATTTGCACAATATCTCGTTCCGATACATCTGTTGTAGGTCATTTGGTTAAGACCTTCAGTACTGTGCGTTGTTGCAGCTACTGGACATACCGTTTCACAAGGTGCATTATTACAATGCTGACACATCATTGGCTGGAAAGTCACTTCAGGGTTAGCTGATGCTTCTTCCAGTTCTTTTTTGTTACCGGCTGGATTTGCAGCGGAGTAGTATCTATCGATACGAATCCATGCCATCTCTCTGCGGTTCAATACTTCCTCTTTACCAACTACAGGAATGTTATTTTCTGCTTGGCAAGCTACTGTACAAGCTGAACAACCTGTACAAGAGTTCATATCAATTGTAAGACCCCAATGGTGGTTATTATATTCGTGGCCATTCCAAAGTGTGATCTTCGAAGGCTTAACGTATTCACCTTCTTTATAGATCTTAGGATAGCTTCTACCAGCTGTAGTATCTTCTTTATATTCTTCTAATAGTGCTTCTTGAATCACATTCTCTCTACCCATATAGGTTTGGTGAGTTTGTGTTTGGGCTACTCTGTAAGTTTCCCCTGTTGCACTCACTGAAACACCTGCTAATACATCCATCACATTGGCACCATTCAATTTGGTTACCATTGGATAAGCGTTAACACCTACTTCATTTCCTACTTTACCTGCTTTAGTTCTACCATAACCTACGGCTAATCCTACCGTGCCTTCAGCTTGTCCAGGTTGAACAAGTGCTGGCACTTTAATGGTTTGTCCGCCAGCAGTTAGCTCTACCAATTGCGTAGAACCTTCGTCCATTTCAATACCAAGCTCAGAGGCCATTGACATCGAAATAGTTAAGTAGTTATCCCAAGTGGCTTTCGTGATCGGATCAGACATCTCTTGTAACCAAGGATTATTTGCCTGAGCACCGTTGCCAAGACCTATTTTCTCGTAAAGGGCTAATTCTAAGCCACCTTCTGATTTGTAGTTCTGTGAAATACTGGTTGCGGCAGTGCTTGCTGCTGATTCGTTCAATGAATATGTTGTAGAATTTCCTTCTGTTTGGAACACACCATCAAATAGTGCTTTGTCCCAGAACATTTGGAAATCTGAAGTATCGTTTTGCTTCGTAAAGAAGTTCTCTCTCCAGTTATCTTGTAAATAAGTATAGTACTCAACGTCCTGACCTGCCCACTTCAAGAATGACTCGGGAGCTTGTCTTGTACTGAATAAAGGAGAAATTGTTGGTTGTGTTAATGAGTAATGCCCTGTTTTCAATTCAGCATCATTCCATTGCTCTAAATAATGATGATCTGGCGCCACATACTCAACAGCAGCAGCCGTTTCATCCATTCTATCAGATGTCGAAACCGTTAAACTTGCTTTCGCCAAACCGCTTTGAATGGCAGCAGCTTCAGCAGAATCATATAATGGATTACAGTTGAAGAAAATCACTCCTTTAACTGAACCTCCATTTAATTCTTTTGCAAAATTTGAAAGGTCTTGATCGTTACCTTGTCTGAAATGAACTGGTCTTTCAGTTGAAAGCGTAGTACCATAATTGCCAAGCATGGCATTGATACCGTTGACAAGTACTTGTACTGCAGGGTCGTTAGAACCAGCTACAACAAGCGACTTTCCTCTATTGGCCCACAACTCGTTCGCAGCTTTGCCCATATAAGAGACATCGCCTACTGCAGGTGCATTTACTTTAGCTGCCCCAGCTTTAGCAGCCACTGCATTATACATGGCAGCTACCAATGGACCTACTTGTGAAGGTTTGATCGGAGATCTATAATCAGCATTCGCCCCTGTTAATGACAAGTTAGACTCAAATTGATAATGACGAGACATTACTCTATGCTCGGAATTGATCTTTCTCGTCTGTGCGTATTGCTTAGCAAATTCAATTGGAGATATCCATGTACCTAAAAAGTCAGCACCAACACTCACAATGGTTTTGGCTTTGCTGAAGTCATAGGAAGGAATCATTGCTTCTCCGAAAGAACGTCTGTTCCCTTCTGAAATACCATATGCTGAAACAGGGTCATATGACACATGCTTAGCACCAGGGTATTTAGCAACGAATTCACCTACTGCCTTTTTGGTAGTAGGACTTAATACGGTGTTGCTCACGATTCTGATCTGTCCTGCCTGACCAAGTTTTGCCGACACTTCACGATCTAAAGTTTCCCAATCGATCTCAGCGCCACCTTTCAATGGCCCAGCAAGTCTCTCTTTATCATATAATGAAAGAACAGATGCCTCAACTTGAGCATTAGTTCCGCCTTTCGTGATCGATGATACTTTATTACCCTCTATTTTGATCGGACGACCTTCTCTTGTCTTTACCACCACACTTACTGCATCTCCACCATTTACATAGGTAGAAGCGTAGTAGTTAGGGATAGAAGGATCAACATCTACAGGCTTGTTCAAGTAAGGAATAGCTTTTCTAACTGGTGTTTCACACGCGGCTAATGAAGCAGCTGCAATACCGAAACCCATCATTTTTAAGAAATCTCTTCGATTACTTGCACCTTCGCCATTTTCGTTGATCGGAAGGTATTCTGGAAATTCGCCTTCATTCTTCTTAATGAATTCAGGATCGTTCTTTAGTTGTTCGATCCCTTTCCAGTAGGTCTTTTGATTTTCTTTCATTTTATCTAAATCAGAAATCGTAGTTCTCTTTTAATTAATAGTGACATTTAGAACATTCAAGTCCTCCGATATCGGTCACTTTCATTGGTGTATTGGTATTTGAATTGTGTAACTCAACCAGTTTATCATAGTAACCATTGCCTTCTGTATTCAAGCTTGTATTTCTATGACAGTCGATACACCAACCCATGGTCAATGGAGCATGTTGTTTGACAACTTCCATTTCTTGGATCTCGCCATGACAAGTCTGACATTCGATCTCTCCCACTTTTACGTGTTGAGAGTGATTGAAATAAGCCAAGTCAGGCAGGTTGTGGATTCTCACCCACTCTATTGGTTCGCCACTATCTTGGGCAGCGTATAATTTCTGAATCTCAGGGGAGTCTGTTTTAATCGCACTATGGCAATTCATACAGATATTCACTGAAGGGATATTCGCAGATTTACCGATCTCAACACCTGTATGGCAATACTGACATGCGATTTCATATTCTCCTGCATGAAGTTGGTGAGAGAAAGCAATTGGCTGCTTGGGCGCGTACCCTTGCTGTACACCGATGGTATAAAGTCCGTCAATTACATTCTTACCTGCCAATGCAATCACAAGGAAAGTAATGATTCCGATCACTGTAGGACTTCTTAGGAAGGCCATTAGATCGAAACGTTCATTAATAACTTCTACATCATCTTCTGTTATGTCCTTTTTGTCCTGTAAGTATTTCTTCAAGACACTCATAATCAAACCGAGTACGACCAATATCAGTACAAGTATGACAACCAATGCACCGATAATAATATTGAGGTAGGCCGCTGGAATACCACCTTGTACCGCAGCACCTTCTCCTCCTGCTGCATCAGCAGTGGCTGTTTCCTGTACTGGAGGATTTTCCTCATAATCTCTTACATAAGCTAGTATCGAGAGAATATCTTCGTCCTCAAGATCGTGTGACGGCATTTGCAATTGATTGTACTCATTGTAGAGCGCAACAGCATAAGCATCACCAGAGGCAATGACTTTTTGAGAGTTTTTGATGAAGGCATAGAGCCATTCAACATCCCTTCGATCATAAACACCTTGCAAAGCAGGACCAACTAATTTTTGATCTACTTTGTGACAAGTGTTACATGCCCATTCACTGAATAATTGCTTTCCACGCGCGATGGTTTCAGCATCGGTTGGAACTGCGTCTCTTTGAGCCGACAACGAATGTCCTAAAACCAGAAGAAAACAGATTAGGAAACTTGATGTCGCGAAGCGCTTAATGATATTTTTTGATAACATGTAATGTTTGTTTTTTATCACAGACGGACTTATCCTACAAAACTTGGTGGCAAAGGTAGTATTGGGGGGGCTTTTTTCAAACAAATATTGTGAGGTGAAATCGTATTCAGAAAGCCTCTAAAGAACACTGACACCCTGCTGACTTACAGTACGTTAAGTATAATAATAGATAGTCAGAATTTATTTAGAATCATTATAAATAATCAATATCGCTTGGCTCTATGGAACCCTGAGCAGATTACCAATAAATAATTGATAAAAGTCAGTAAAACTTGATAAAGAATGACAGGTATAGATACCAAAAAAGCAGCTCGAAAGCTGCTTTTTTTATTGAGGCGTTGAGCGGATTCGAACCGCTGTACAAGCTTTTGCAGAGCTCTGCCTAGCCACTCGGCCACAACGCCATTGTTGATGGGCAAAAGTAGGAATATTCCTTATTTGCACCAATGATAAAAAGAAAAAAGGCACTTCGTATGAAGTGCCTTTTTATTTAAGGTCTAAATTATTCCGCTTCTTCAGTAGAATCGTCCTCTGCTTCTTCAGCTTTAGCCTCTGCCTTCTCCGCTTTTGGCTCTGCTTTTTTTTCAGCTTTAGCTTCAGCTTTCTCTGCTTTTGGCTCGTCTTTCTTCTTCGTATCAGCAGCCTTCTTCTCGTTGGCTTTCTTCGTGTTATCCTCCATTTCAGCTTTAAGTGCTGAAAGTGCACCAAGATCACCTAAAGTAGCATCATTCTCTTTTGGCGCAGATTTTCTCTTCGCTTTAGGAGCTGCTTTCTTGGTAGGTGCTGGTTTTTCTGAAGGAGCTGCATAAGTGTAGCTGTGAGAAAGTACGATTCTCTTATCATCTTTAGAGAACTCAACTACTACAAAGTCTACAGTATCACCTACTTCAACGTAAGAATCGTCCTCTTTCTTCAGGTTTTTGTTGGTAGCAAGACCTTCGATTCCGTAAGGAAGTTCTAGTGTCGCACCTTTATCGTTTTTAGCAAGAACTGTACACTTGTGCGTGCTGCCAAGCGTAAATACAGATTCGAAAGTATCCCAAGGATTCTCTTCCAACTGCTTATGCCCTAGAGCCAATCTTCTATTATCGATATCTAACTCAAGTACTTGAACCTCTAGCTCATCACCAACTTTTACAAATTCAGACGGATGCTTGATCTTTTTAGTCCATGAAAGATCTGAAACGTGAACCAAACCATCAATACCTTCTTCAAGCTCGATGAATAGACCGAAATTGGTCAAGTTTCTCACGATACCTGTATGGTTGGTACCCACACCGTATTTAGTAAGAACGTCTTCCTTAGTCCAAGGATCTTCTGTCAATTGCTTGATACCAAGAGACATTTTTCTCTCTTCTCTATCTATTGTCAACACAACTGCTTCCAGCTTATCGCCTACACTGATGAAGTCTTGTGGATTTCTCAAGTGCTGAGACCAAGACATTTCAGATACGTGGATCAACCCTTCTACGCCAGGGAAAAGCTCTAAGAATGCCCCGTAATCAGCAACATTCACAATAGAACCTTCAACCTTAGAACCTACCTCGATTTCTTTGTCAAGTTTATCCCAAGGATGCTCAGTCAATTGCTTCATACCTAGAGAGATACGCTTCTTGTCATCGTCAAAGTCAAGAACTACAACGTTCACTTTTTCGTCAAGATTCAATACCTCAGCAGGATCGTTGATTCTACCCCATGAGATATCAGTAATGTGCAATAGACCATCTACACCACCTAAATCGATGAATACACCGAAGTTGGTCATGTTCTTGATCACACCTTCCAATACTTGACCTTTCTCAAGGTTTTCAAGGATCTCAGCTTTTTGAGCTTCTAGATCTTTCTCGATCAATACTTTATGTGAAACAACTACGTTGTCGTTAGCTGTGTTGATCTTCACAACTTTCACTTCCATTTTCTTACCTACGAAGACATCAAAGTCTCTGATTGGCTTCACATCGATCTGAGAACCAGGCAAGAATGATTCCACACCGTAGATATCTACGATCAAACCACCTTTGGTTCTTCTCTTCACAAAACCTTCGATCACTTTGTCATTGTCGTGTCCATCGTGGATCAACTCCCATGCTCTTACGATCTTAGCCTTTCTTCTCGAAAGCACTAATTGACCTTGTGCATTCTCTTGTTCTTCGATGTAAACCTCAACCTGATCACCAACTTTCAGATCTGGAGTATCTCTGAATTCAGAGGCACTTACCAAACCATCAGATTTGAAACCAATATTCAATACAATATCTCTGCTGTTAGCAGAAACCACTGTACCATGAACAACTCGTTTCTCCTCGATCGTTGTTAAAGTATCTTCGTAAACTTTAGCTAATTCGTCTTTTTCTTTCTTCGAATAGCCTTCTCCAAAACCTTTTGTTTCAAAAGCTTCCCAATTGAATTCTTCAGCCGGAGCTTCTTCCTTCTTGGCTTCTGCTTTTTTAGCAGGGGCTTTCTTCTCTTCTTCTTTTTTTGGAGTTTCTTCAACAGCTACTTCAGCTGCTTCAGTTTCAGCTACAGGGGTTGTAGCTTCAGTAGCTTCAACTGCTTTTTCTTCGACAGTTTCTGCTGCTTTTTTTTCTTCTGACATGTTAATTTGCCTCTTTAATACTTCCTCCCGACCAAGGCATTTCGTAAGGAATTTTATAATACAATTTCGCTCTGCGAACCCGCTTCACCCGAAACGGAGTGCAAAGGTATGGAAAAAATTATAAAAATCACACCTAGACAAAGGCATGATGAGGTTTCTTAATTAACACTGAGGTATTTCAACCATTCTTTCGAAGTGAAACCACTAAAATTCCTCACAAACATAATGTAAGAAGGCTTAAACGGCTCTTTTTTCAAGGGCATATTAGCTTCTTCAGGCGTTTTATCTCCCTTAATAGAATTACATCTTTTACATGCAGTGGTTAAGTTGGTCCAAGTAGATTGCCCACCTTTTGACTTAGGTAAAACATGATCAAGGGTTAGGTCTTTTGTACTTCCACAGTATTGACAACTATTGCCATCGCGTTTGAACAAGTTTTGTCTGCTTAACATCACTCGCTTAAAAGGTATGACAATGTAACGCTGCAATCGAATAACAGAGGGCATAGGATAACTGGCATTCACTGAACGTAGCTCCACATCTTCTGCCTTGTGAATGAGCTCAGCCTTGTCTAAATATAGTAATAGGAAGGCACGCTCAACGGAGCAAACTGAAATAGGGCTATAATCCTGATTTAGTACCAGTACTCTTCTCATTGCGCTAATGGCAGATATCTCTTAACCATGAACAAATGATGTGTATACTCTTTTTGTTCATCATTAAAAATACCATTAGAATCAAGTTTATCAATACGAACTTGACCAGAAGCGTGAATTATTTGGTGTTTGTCGATCACAAGACCTACGTGATTCATTTTGCCCTTTTGGTTTGTAAAGAAGGCCAAGTCTCCTGCTTCCGTATCATTCAGCTCGATCTTTTTGCCTTTTAATATCTGTTGAGAAGAATCCCGAGGCAGTTTATAACCGCAAAGCCTGTAAATCAGCTGAGTAAAACCAGAACAGTCAATTCCAAAAGCAGACCGTCCTCCCCAATAATACGGTGTATTCAATAGACTTTTTGCCATATCGAGCATGGCACCTCGAGTCAAACTTGCATAAATAGGCTTTGCTTTGCCATTAAAGCTTATTTCCTCCTCTTGGTTAAATAACGAATCACTCAATAAAGGCAGCAAAGAACCCATACTAACAAGATGCTGCTGACTCTTAAAGTGTAGCTCGGCTATCGGATCTGTACAAACCTGATAGTCTGAATTATTGATCTGTTCAAAGAAATCGCTCGAAATCGGCTCATGCTGTTTTTTATCTATCCAGCCTTCATATGCATCATATTCGTTTTGAATCTTAAGCCATTTCTGCTCCTTATCTATCTCAACTACTCGATAATGCTCTCCGAATAATAATTGAGAAATCATTTCTGAGGCATCGGAAGGTGCCTTTCGAATAGGAACAGTAGCTAAGCGACAAATACCAAAATCACCATCCATCATAACTTCAATCTTTGAAGATCTCTTTTGATGTCTTTCTCCTTAATACTATCGCGTTTGTCATGAAGCTTCTTACCTCTACCTAGTACAATGGCCAACTTAGCGAAACCACGATCACTAATAAAAAGCTTGGTAGGAATAATAGAGAGCCCCTTCTCTTTTGACTTAGATTGCAACTTCTCAATTTCTCTTTTATTTAAGAGGAGCTTCCGCTCTCTGTCTTCCACATGATTATAGTGTGTGCCTTGCGCATAGGGAGCGATGTGCATTTGCTTTACGAAAAGTTCATTCTTTTTAAAATAACAATAGGCTTCTTGTAAGCTCGCTTTTCCCTCTCGCAAAGACTTAATTTCTGTTCCCATCAGTTGAATACCAGCAACATATTCATCTATGAATTCAAATTCATAGCTCGCTTTTCTATTCTTAATGGTAATGTTCTTTGAAAATCGCTCTTTCGTCTTTGCCATAATTAGCTTTTAGGTGTCATTAAGCGTTTTAACTTATCTTTTGAAATCAGCTTTTGGCCAGTCTTCCCTTTAGCCACAAGTCGCTCCCCTACACTTACTTCTATATCACAACTTAAATGGTTTTGTTCAAACGAACGAAAAGTTGCCACAATAAATACCTCATCTCCAACATAAGCCGGACTCAAATGATCGATATGTAGCATAGTACCTACCCCTTCCTCATCCGAATCAATCATTTCAAGCATAAAAAGTCGAGATGACCATTCCATTTCTTGACCCAATTTATAAGTGCTGCAAACTTCATGTAGCACCTCATTTTTAAAAACCACTACATCATCGGTCTTCACTACAAAACGATGTGATTGAGTATCTCCTGGTTTGAAAATATCCTTCATCAGATCTTCATTCTTGGTAATGCGCTGACTTCCTGGCCAACGAAATCCTTCTTCAAATATTTGTAATGCGCTGCCATCGCGATCATACCTGCGTTATCTGTACAATATTCAAAAGCCGGTATAAAGGTCTCCCAACTCTCTTTTTCAGCCAAATCATGTAGGGCCCTTCTCAAACCTGAGTTTGCAGAAACACCTCCAGCTAAAGCGATCTGCTTTATACCCTGATCACGTGCTGCTTTTTTGAGCTTTTGCAAAAGCATATTGATCAATGTATGCTGAATACTCGCCGCAATATCATTGATGTTCTTCTCTATGAAATGCTCATCCTTCTTTAGTTCTGCCCTCAAAAAATAGAGAATAGCCGTTTTTATTCCGCTAAAACTATAATTATAGGCTTTCATTTCTGTTTCTGGAAAATCAAACATCAAAGGATCACCTTCTCGGGCGAGTTTATCAATTTGCGGCCCACCAGGGTAGCCTAGACCAAGAAGCTTGGCTGATTTATCAAATGCCTCTCCTACCGCATCATCCTGTGTTTCACCGATCACTTCCATTGTTAAATGGTCTGTTACTTTCACAATTTGGGTATGACCTCCACTTACCGTTAGACATAAAAACGGAAAACTAGGCTTCGGTTCTTCAATAAAATGAGCCAAAATATGTGCTTGCATATGGTTGACTTCAATCAGTGGAATATCTAAAGCGAGCGCCACAGACTTGGCAAAAGACGTCCCCACCAACAAGGCTCCCATTAAACCAGGTCCGCGTGTAAAAGCAATAGCACTTAAGTCACTCATTTCTAGGTTTGCATCTTTCATTGCCTGATCGACAACGGGCACAATATTCTGTTGATGCGCTCGACTAGCTAACTCAGGCACCACGCCTCCATATTTTTCATGCACCGATTGTGTGGCGATATAATTATTAAGTACTTTACCGTTATATATAACGGAAGCAGAAGTCTCGTCACAGGACGACTCAATGGCTAAAATTTTTATATCTGAGGTGGACATAAACGGTGAAGTCTAGGAGATCGCAAGTTATACAAAAACGACTAGTCAAATCAATACTTTGGCTAATCATCACTCCTTTTCTTCTCTTGGGATTAGTCATATTGCTTATTCATGTCCCGCCTATTCAAAATGCTATTAGCACTCGACTTACTGATTACCTCACAGAGGGCACAGGCTATAGAACTGAAATTGACTATGTAAACATTCGATGGTTCAACTCCATCACCATGGATGGCACCCGGATTTATGACGAGAATGATGTGGTCATGATTGGTGTGGATGAAATGGCGCTAAGTTTCGACTTGACTAGCCTTTTGGGTAAAAGAGACATTGAAACTCAGGAAGCTTGGGTATACAGAGCTGATGTGAATTTGAGATACATCGATGAGGAAAAGGGCCTTAATATTGACGATTGGTCACAGAAAATAACCGAATTGACCGCCAGTGGCGATTCTACCTCAAACTCTGGTGGTTTTTTGCTAAACGAGATCGAACTTATCGACTCCAAATTCAGTATTTCGGACTACAGAAAAGACTCTATCCAAAATGGTTTTGACTACAACCATTTCCAGCTCGTCAATATCAATGCAGATCTATTAAATCTAAAAGCAGACGCTGACTCCTTCCTACTCGATGTAAAATACCTAACAGCAGAAGACTTACAATCTGGAATGACCGTAGATGAGATGAGCACCTATTTCAGATACTCTGGAAAAGGAATGCATTTTTTAGATCTCAGACTAAAAACCGGTAAGAGCCTCATAAATCATCGAATATCATTTATGTATGATAGTACTTCTCAAATGAGCGAATTCACAGACCAAGTCGAGATCGTGGCTAATCTACAAGAGAGCTTTATTCATACAGACGACCTTAGCTATTTTGCTCCCGAACTCGAACAGTACAATACTGGTGTAGGTATTTCAGGCAGATATCAAGGAATGGTCAGTGCTTTTTATGGACGAGACTTCGTGATAACCCTTGGTGACGGAACAGAGTTTAGAGGTGAAATGGATATTGAAGGCCTGCCCGATATCGATAATGCCTTTTTTGATATCTCATTCGTCCGCTCTTCTTTTGAACCTTACGATGTGATTGACCTCGTCAGCAAGAGAAACTATGCCGTGATCGAAAACCTTGGACATTCTGAATTTACAGGACAGTTTGATGGCTTTTTGAATGACTTTGTAGCAGATGTCGCCATTAGAACAGCCATTGGGGATATTGATGCAAATGTTCAAATCAATTTAACAGGAAACTTACCATACTATGACGGTTTCCTTTCGCTCTCAGATTTTGACCTCGGGCGCTACATGGAAGACCCTTTGTATCAAAAGATCGACTTAGCGGGTAGTATCAATGGTAACGGTTTTAGATTGGAGGATGCACAATTCAACTTAATTGCTGACATAGAGCGTTTTGGTATCAACGGCTATGACATCAAAAGAATAGAAACTGACGGTGCTATTGCCCAGTCCTTTTTCTCTGGTCAACTGAGTATTTCAGACCCCAATCTCAACCTATTTGCCAATGGGTCAGTAGATCTGAGAGATGACGCATGGATATTCAAAGTTGTGGGTGAACTCACCAATGCTTCTTTGGATAGTTTAAATCTAATAAATGAACCGTTAAACCTTTCGAGCAATTTTGACATTGATGTGAAAGGGGCAAAAATTGACAGCTTAAAAGGCGAAGTCAAACTCTTGAATACCAGTATCAATTTTAGACAGAAGGATTTGGTATTTGATTCATTGCTTTTGAATTCGACTAAAGATGCTGAAGGACGCGTGCTCGATTTCTATTCAGAACACCTTGATGTTAAGATTACTGGTGATTTCCTTTTCACTCAACTCTTGAAAGAATTCAACGACTACCAATACCAGTATGGCGCATTCTTTACTGGTGAAATTCAAGAGGCCAAAAGATTTTCAAAAGATGAAGGAAATAGCGATGACCATTTTCAACTGAATTATGATGTTGATCTTAAAAACATTGATCCAATACTCAATCTCTTGGATACAACCATTTCTGTTGCTGACAATAGCTGGATCAAAGGAAATTTCAGAAGTGAAAACAACGAGTCATTCAGTATTCAATTATACTCTCCAAAGCTGATCTATGGGACCACCGAGTTTATGGAAACCGACATTGCATTTGATGGAGACCAGATCAGCTCTCCAGAAAACTTGAGTGTCATTGGATATGTGTTCAGCACGGAGCAGGCTTATGGTTCTAGTACAAAAACACAGAACTTGACTGTCGAGGCTGTTTGGGATGGCACACATATTGATCTGAGAAACAGCGTTGCTCAAGTATCGAGTGACAACTATGCTGAACTGGGCGCAGATATAGACTTCTTTGAAGAGCGTATCGAATTAAAATTCGAGGACTCTAATATCATCGCTTATGAAGAGAGCTGGAATTTCGCAAACAACAATAAGGTTACTTTTACCAAAGAGAAGATCGTCATAGATAGCCTTAATATCTCAAACATGGATCAGTCTTTAGGCTTTAACGGAGCCATTGCGATTGAAAAAGACAGCTTGGAAACCATGACGGTCAACTTCAACCAACTCGAGGTAAAGAATATCAATGCCGTAACTGCACAGACTTATGAAGGCCTTCTTAACGGTGAACTCATTGCACAAAACCTCCTATTCGATCCGTTGTTCTTTGGTAACCTTACGGTCGATGAATTAAACATCAACGACTTTCTGGTGGGTGATATCGCAGGAAGTTTGAATTGGAACGACCCGCTGAAAAAGTTAGAAGTAGAATTTGGTGTCAACCGAAATGATAACGACATCATTTTACTTGATGGCGGAATCTATCCAAGAAGTACAGAACAACTCGATCTTCAACTGCATTTGAATAGTTCAAACTTGGCTATTGCGGAGCCTTATATTTCCGATTACTTCACTGAGATCGATGGGTTTATCACCGGAGATTTCAATATCATTGGTCAACTGAATGCACCTGCTTTATCCGGTAACGGGCAAATCAGCGATGGGCAGATCAAGATTAATTACTTAAACACACTTTACGCATTTGATGGAGCCTTAAATATTGAAAAAGACCTTATAGAATTAGAAAACTTTCTTTTCGAAGATGTTCAGAATCAACAAGCTGATTTCAATGGACGAATAACTCATGATAACTATAAAGATTTCAAACTAGACCTTGTTGGTGACCTGCGCTCATTTCAAGTAATGAACCTCCCAACCGATCTGAAAGCGGATTTCTATGGACAGGCATATGCTACAGGACAAGTGAATATCGTTGGAGAAGCCTCTAACCTCACTATTTCGGCAGATGCTCGAACCGAAGCCAACTCAAGGGTTTTCATTCCTATTATCAAGGAGTCAGAAGAAGTTATTACGGCAGATTACATTCAGTTTATTGACAGAACAGATACCACTGAAAATAGCGAAGCATCAAAGCTGGAGCTATCAGACGTAGAGCAGCTTAAGATCGAAGGCCTTAATCTTGACCTTAATATTGAAGTTACACCTGATGCCTATGCTGAGATCATCATTGATCCAAGAACAGGTGACATCATACGTGGCCGAGGAAATGGACAATTGAGATTGGTCATTGATTCCGATGGAGATTTCCAAATGACAGGAGGTTTAGATATTGAAGAGGGTGCATATAATTTCTCTTTGTATTCTATCATTAATAAAGAGTTTAAGATTGAACAGCCTTCGAGTATCACTTGGTATGGCGACCCCTACACCGGAGTCTTGTCGATTAAAGCGGCATATAACGAAAGCACCCCGATTACGCCTATTTTGGAGCAGGCAGGATTTGGAAACGCTGAAGAAGGTGCTTCAGATTTAGGCCGAAGAGTTCCTGTGAAGGTATTGCTCGATCTTCAGGGCCCATTGCTTTCTCCTGAGATCAGTTTTGATATTGACTTTGGTGAAGTGCAAGCCCAGGACTACGAAACCATTACTTCGATCAACGCCTTTAAAAACAGAATTCAAACTGATGAGCAAGAACTCAACAGGCAAGTATTGAGCTTGATATTGCTGGGCAAATTCTCAGACCAAGGGAATGTTAATATTGTTGGTGGTGCGGCTTCTCAAAGTGTTTCTCAATTACTCTCTAACCAACTCAGTCAATTGGTAGCTCAACTAGATGAAAATTTAGAGATCGACTTTGACTTGAGGGATTTAAGTGACGAGGCTTTCAACACCATGAGATTGAGACTCTCTTATACTTTTCTCGAGGGCAGGCTAAGGGTAACTCGAGAAGGTGGGCTTGCCAATTATGAAGATGTGAGTTCGGCTGTTGGTGACTGGACAGCTGAATACCTTTTGACACCTGATGGACGTTATCGTGTCAAGATCTATTATCGAAGTAATTATGACTACACCGCTGGTGCAATTTCACAGAGTGGTACATTTAGTACCCAAGGTGCTAGTATTACACAAACCTCGAGTTTCAATAGCTTTAAAGAACTTTTCCAAAAAATAGAAAAAAGCAGAGACGACTCTCAAAAAACCACCCAATCTCAAAAATCATCGGATACCTCAAACTAAGCGCTGCTAGCTTTGTTCTTTAAGCATGCAGAAAGTCAACATCTTTTGGTTCCGAAGAGATCTTCGTTTTCACGACAATACTGCTTTGCATCATGCTTTGCAAAGCGATACTCCTTTGCTTCCCATCTTCATATTTGACCGTAATATTTTAGATAAATTAGAGGACAAGGATGATGCGAGAGTAAATTTTCTTCATGATACTGTTTCATCAATGAAGAAAACATTGGAAGAGCAGGGCTCAAGTCTGAGAGTATTCTATGGTAGCCCCAAAGAGGCATTCAAAAATCTACTGGACAATTATGATTTGCAGGAGGTCTATTGCAATAGGGATTACGAACCTTATGCTATCGGTCGCGATAGTGAAATAGACAAAATGCTTGGTGAAAATGGAGCGTCATTCTACAGTTTTAAAGACCAAGTGATCTTTGAAAAAGAGGAGATCAAAACAGATACAGGCAACTGTTATAAAGTCTACACACCTTACAGCAGAAAATGGAAAGACAAATACCAGAACGGAAATTTTGAGCCGCTACCCGATCATGAGGGTGACAGAGGATGGATCAAAACAGAGGCTTTTCAAATCCCTTCACTATCTGAGATGGGCTTTGAAGAAAGCAAAATCCCTATCCCATCAGCTAAACTTGACCTGGGTATAGTTAAACGCTATACCGAAAAACGAAATTTCCCTGCCCTGAAGGGGACCACACGGATGGGAATTCATTTACGTTTTGGTACGGTTGGTATTCGCGAGATGGTAAAGCTTGCACTCAAAAACAATGACACATGGTTGAGTGAGCTCATTTGGAGAGAATTCTACATGCAAGTATTGGCGAATTTTCCTCATGTGGTTGATCAGGCTTTTAAAAAGGAGTATGATGCCATTCCTTGGCGAAATGATGAAGAAGCATTTGAAAAGTGGTGCAAAGGGAGAACAGGTTACCCCATTGTTGATGCAGGCATGAGGGAGCTCAATGCTACTGGGTTTATGCACAACCGTGTTAGGATGGTCACAGCCAGTTTCTTGACCAAACATCTATTGATAGATTGGCGCTGGGGAGAAGCCTATTTTGCGCGTAAACTTCTTGATTTCGAATTGGCCTCAAATAATGGTGGCTGGCAATGGGCAGCCGGTACAGGCACAGATGCGCAGCCATATTTTCGAGTTTTCAATCCACAATCTCAAACTGAGAAATTCGATAAGGATTTGACCTATATCAAAAGATGGATAAAGGAATATGGAACTAATGAATACCCAAAACCCATAGTTGAGCACAAATTCGCTCGACAAAGAGCAATTGACACCTACAAAGCAGCATTGGGCAAGTAATTATTAATCTTGCACCATGCGCTTTTGCCTAAGCCTAATAATTGTCTTTACGTTAATGACCAAGTCTTTAAGACTTGAAGCTCAGAAAGACACTATCCCCTATAAAAAAGTCGCACTTTATGGAGGTATAGTTTACGGAACTAGCATGCTTGTTTTAAGCCAGGCTTGGTATGCTGAAAATGGTTTCGACAAATTCAAGTTCTTCAACGACAATGCGGAATGGAATCAGATAGATAAATTCGGTCATGCTTATGGCACTTACCAGCTGTCAAGAATGGGTTATGATCTTTTAAGTAGAACGGAACTCACTGATAGGCAAGCGCTCTATTGGGCTACGGGTTTAAGCTTTGCTCTCTTTTTTCCTATTGAAATTTTAGATGGATTTTCCCCAGACTATGGTTTCTCTTATGGAGATCTGATCGCCAATGCAGCGGGCGCTGGAATATTCCTAGGCCAGCAATTGGCATGGAATGAACAAAGAATTAAAATGAAGTTCAGTTTTCATTAAACAAGCTATGCAGCCATAAGGCCAGAGATACTAGGTAAGAATATTTTTCAAGAAGTGCTCAAAGACTACAACGGTCAAACCTATTGGTTCTCATTTGATATTCATTCTTTCATGAAGGAGAGCCGTTTTCCGAAGTGGCTCAATTTAGCTGCGGGTTATGGTGCCTCAGGAATGGTTTATGCCCGAGAAAATGAAAACAACCTCAACGGTTATGAAAGCTACCGCCAATACTACCTGGGCATCGATTTTGACTTCAGTTATATAGAAACCAACAAAGCATGGCTTAAGGCGATCCTTTACCTGGCAGACATGATCAAATGGCTGCACCCGCCATTGAAATCAATAAAGACGGTATTCAAGGACACATTTTTTACTATTAGTCAAATTTTAAAAAGTCATAATTTTCAAGCAGTTAAGGAAAACACTCACAAAGAGTGTACTTTAGCACCAGATATAGGCTATCCTATCGCCATGTAGCACATGCTATATGGAGGAAAGTCCGGGCAGCACAGAGCACCATACTTCTTAACGGGAAGGATCCATTATTGGAGACAGACAGTGCCACAGAAAATAGACTACCCCTTTTGATTCATCAATGGGGGAAAAGGTGAAAAGGTGCGGTAAGAGCGCACCGTTCCGGTGGTGACACAGGAAGCGAGGTAAACCTTATGGGCTGAAAGACCAAATAAGCCAAGGCTTGAGGGCGGCTCGTCCGATCTTGGTGGGTAGGTTGCTAGATCCTGATGGTGACATCAGGGCCAGATAAATGATAGGACACGACAGAACCCGGCTTATCGGCCTATATCTTTTTCTTTTTTCCGAATACTTTTTGTACGATTTCCGTTACTTTCCAAAAAGCAAATAACCATCCATTCTATGGCTAAAATCTTGATCATTGATGACGAAAAGAGCATCAGAAGCACCCTTAGAGAGATTCTTGAATACGAAAAATATACTGTTGACGAAGCACAAGATGGGCAAGAAGGCCTAGACAAGCTCATCTCGACAAAATTTGATATTGCCTTGTGCGATGTTAAAATGCCAAAAATGGATGGTATTGAATTACTCGAACGGGTTCAGATGGCTGGAATTGATACTCAGTTCATTATGATCTCAGCACACGGCACCATTGAAACGGCTGTTGATGCCACGAAAATGGGCGCTTTCGACTTTGTACCTAAACCACCAGATCTTAACCGCCTTCTGCTTACCGTTAAAAACGCCCTGGATAAGTCTTCCTTGGTTACCGAAACCAAAACACTAAAGAAGAAGCTATCTAAGAAGTATGAGATGGTTGGAGAATCACCAGCCCTGAAGGAGGTGATCGAAATGATGGATAAAGTTGGGCCTACGGATGCACGAGTGCTCATTACCGGACCTAATGGAACGGGTAAAGAATTGGTTGCTAGAGGGGTCCATGAAAGAAGTGAACGTGCAAAAGCACCTTTCATTGAAGTCAATTGTGCGGCTATTCCTGCAGAGCTTATCGAGAGTGAATTATTTGGGCATGAAAAAGGTGCCTTTACTTCAGCACATAAACAACGAATCGGAAAATTCGAACAAGCCAATGATGGCACGCTATTCTTGGACGAAATCGGAGACATGAGCTTATCCGCTCAAGCCAAAGTCCTTCGAGCTTTGCAGGAGCATAAGATCAACAGAGTTGGTGGAGACAAGGACATCCATGTCAATGTACGTGTACTGGCTGCAACCAATAAGAACTTAAAAGAAGAAATTGAAGAGAATCGTTTTAGAGAAGACCTTTATCATCGATTAGGTGTCATTTTGATCAAAGTGCCCGCTTTAAAAGACAGAAAAGAAGACATCGGGCTACTCGTTGAAAAGTTTTTGAATGACATCGCTGCTGACTATGGAACAAAACCAAAAGTCATTTCAACAGAGGCTATAAAGAATTTGCAAGACTATAATTGGTCTGGAAATATTAGAGAGTTACGCAATGTAACGGAGAGACTCGTGATTATGGGTGGAGAGGAAATAAGCGCTGACGATGTCAAAAAATATTTGACTTGATCAGAATCTACCTTCCTTTTTCTCTTTTTTAGGTTTGTCGTCTACTTTAGTGTATGCAGAACAAACACTTTGAGCGCAGGACTGAATGCCTAAAAAAAGCACAACGAGTAGTAAGGTGATGATGTGTTTCTTTTTCATTATTTAGAATTCTAGAGCAAGATACTAAAAATTCATTATTAAGTTTTAGCACCTTTTCAATAACCTTTTGAACGTAAGCAAGGCCGTATTATTACAATACCATCAAATTACAGCCTCTTACATCTGAGTTATCCATTCTACCCATTACCTCAAAAGTTCCATCGCTATAAACCCGACCTAAATCTTTTGTCTCTATAAAAGCACAAGTTTGCAGGTTTTGAAGGTCAATGACATTCAATGCCCCTGTTTTCCCATACCCTATCCCAGCAAAAGGATCATTTATATCTCTAGCAATCACTTTTAAAGTAGGTGCGGGCTCAAAAATACCATCTGCTTTTGAATAAGCCTGAGAACTCATCTCCGTCATCCCATATTCAGAATGCACCTGATCAATGTTAAATGCATTGCCTACGATCTGATGCACCTCATCCCTAACCATCTCCTTTCGCCTTCCTTTCATTCCTCCAGTCTCCATTATTAAAAGATCTGAAAATTCCATTCGGTTGGCCTCCGCAAAATCTAGCAAAGCAAAAGTCACTCCCCAAAGCAGGGTCTTTTGCCCTTGCGCCTTCAACTCGCGTAGTTTAAGCCTCAGTGCTTCAAAATCATCTAGATAAAAGCCAGAAGCAGGATTTGCTGTTTTTTTAATAAAATGATCTACCATTGCAATAAGACCACTATTACCCCTATCTAAATAAGAAGGAAGCAAAGCCAAGATCACATATTCTTCTAATGGCCCATAGACCTTTTCAAAGAAATCTGCGGTCTGCTTTTGATAACCCTTTAAACTATAGATAAAATGTCTGCTCGTTTGAGCACCAGTAGTCCCACTACTTTCAAAAACAGTTTCTTCTTTCCATTCCTCCGTTTTTATGGTGTGATTTTTGAAGAACTCAATAGGCAGAAAAACAAGCTCCTCTATTGCCTTGGCTTGTCCAGAATGGCCCAATGCCTTGAGGTATTTATTGAAAACTGGGTTTTGACTGGCTTGATAATTAAAAACAGATATGGCCAACTCATTAAAGTTTGCAGGAGTTATGGAATTTATGTCCAGAAATAAACTATTCAATTGCGCCATGCGTTATTCAAGTCGAATTAGGCAAATATTGTTAATATTGTACTGATTTATAGGTCTGAGATGAAAATTTCCAAAAAGACAATATTCCCTCTAATTATACTTACCATTTTAATGGTATTTATCGGTTGTATTCGACCTCCTGATTTACCGGATACGCCAGAAATTAGTTACCAAAATGTAGAATTCGAAGTTGTCAATGCGGGCGACCCCTTATTCGAACAAACGATTTTAAGACTCTCTTTCAACGTCTCAGATGGAAATGGAGACCTTGGTTTGGATGGAAGGGAAGACTTCCCTCCATATAATTCCTTTAATCTGCTTCTCGATGATGATGGAAATTTCATAGAGTTCGGCCAAAGACCAGATGACCCAGCTTTCACCTGTTTGGATTATGCCGTTGAAGACGGTGAAAATACAGACCTCAATGGTGACGGAGACTTATTGGATACGCTGCTTATTGATTTTAATACCGATCAATTCAATATCGAAGTAGACTTTTTTGTAAAGCGCTTTGGTCAATTCCAGGAGATAGACCTAAGGGCCCAACCACCAGGTAGTCCAAATGAAACCACCCTCTGCGGTATTTCATTCGATGGTCGATTCCCTTGTCTTTCATCAGATGACAACCCTTGTAATTTTATTCAAGGAAATGAAAGACCTATAGAAGGTATCGTTACCTATAATATGAACTCTGGATTGTTTTTACCGATATTCAGAACAGACACCATCAAACTTTCATTCAAGATCAAAGATCGTGCATTGAACGAAAGCAATGTTGCAGAGACACCTGAATTCACACTTCAAGGAATTCAAGTGGAAGAGACAGCAACTGACGATTAATTTCTCCTAATAAATTTCCGGAAATCTATTCGGCTCGGCTTCAGCCATGATATCATAAAGTTTGTCAAAGACTGTTTCTGGATTCGGTTTAGACCAATAATCTCCATCAGATGCGTACGCAGGTCTGTGCTCTTGTGCACTAATCGTGGCCGGTTGTGAATCCAGGTAGCGATAAGCTCCTTGTTCCTCAACCACTTTTTGCATCATATAGGCAGAAGCGCCTCCTGGCACATCCTCATCAGCAAAGACTACTCTATTGGTTTTCTTAATAGATTCAATAATGGAATGATGAACATCAAAAGGCAGCAAGGATTGTACATCGATCACTTCTACCGAAATACCAACTTCCTCTAATTCTTGTGCAGCTTGTAAAATAACTCTACACATCGAACCATAGGTAACTACCGTCAAGTCATTACCTTCTCTGATCACTTCTGGTACGCCAACAGGAACTTTGAATTCAGCGATATTGTCAGGGATTCTTTCCTTCAGTCTATAACCATTTAGACATTCAATGATCAATGCTGGATCATCAGATTCAAGCATGGTATTGTAGAATCCCGCAGCTTGCGTCATGTCTCTAGGCACAAGTACATTCACACCTCTCAAACTGTTTAAGATCATTCCGATTGGAGAGCCACTATGCCACACACCCTCTAATCTATGACCTCTTGTTCTTATGATCAAAGGTGCTTTCTGACCACCAGCCGTTCTATATTGTAAAGTAGCTAAGTCGTCAGACAAGGTTTGTATCGCATATAAAAGGTAGTCTAAATATTGAATCTCAGTGATCGGTCTTAAACCTCTTACCGCTGCGCCAATACCTTGACCAATGATGGTTGCTTCACGAATTCCTGTATCTGTTACTCGATTGATACCGAACTTTTCTTGAAGCCCTGCAAATGCTTGATTCACATCACCGATCTTTCCAACATCCTCGCCTATAGCGAAGACTCTTGGGTCTCTTTCTAAGGCCGCATCAAAACAAGCTTGTAAAACCTCTCGCCCATCTACCAAAGGTGAATTTTCGCTAAATACAGGCGCATTTCCTTCTATTTTTAAAGAAGCTTGTTCAGACTCGCTCATCACATGTGAGTTGAATCTTGCTTTGTTCTCTTCTTCATAGGATTTTAACCAGACGACTAAACTTGCCCTTGAAGAGGTTTCTTCAGTACGCGTGATTCTCAATATCTTCTTCGCAGCTTTAACTGTATCCAAACGGATTGGATTCATTGCTTTCTTAAGCTCGGTGATCAAAGGAATAATTGTACCGCCATGTTCGCTTTCTTGAGATAAGGCTTCCATGATCTCAACAGCGTGTGATTGCTCTTCTTTTATTTCATTGATAAACGCATTCCAAGCAGCTGCTCGACTTTGCTTCGCAATTTCTTTTTCTTCCTTCTCTATTTCCTCTAGATCGCTTTCATCCACAAGACCTTCAGACAATATCCATTCTCTAAACTTCAAGTTACAATCGTGTGCTTTTTCCCACTCTAAACGATCCTTGCTTTTATAACGTTCATGAGAACCTGAAGTAGAATGTCCTTGAGGTTGCGTTACCTCAACTACATGAATTAAAACAGGCACATGTTCTTCTCGTGCAATCTTTTCGGCTTTCTGATAGGTAGCAACCAAGGCTTGATAATCCCAACCTTTTACTTTTAAAATTTCATAGCCCTTTTTGCCTTTCTTACGTTGCATACCGGACAAAAAGTCAGAAATGCTTCCACCTGTAGTATGGTATTCTTTAGGAACCGAAATACCGTATTCATCGTCCCAAACCGACATCACCATTGGCACTTGAAGTACTCCCGCTGCATTAATAGCTTCGAAAAAATGGCCCTCAGATGTAGAGGCATTACCTATCGTTCCAAACGCTATTTCATTCCCGTTAATGGAGAAATCTGTGAAGTCTTTAAGGCCCTCATTTTCTCTGTAAAGTTTTGAAGCGTAAGCAAGACCTACTAATCGGGGCATTTGGCCAGCTGTTGGAGAAATATCAGCACTAGAATTTTTCATTTCAGTCTGTTTCTTCCAATTGCCTTGCTCATCAAGTAGCCTATTGGCAAAATGGCCATTCATCATTCTTCCTCCAGAAGCAGGCTCAGCTTCTATTGACATGTGTGCGTAAAGTTGTGCAAAGTATTCTTGAATGCTCAAGGCATTGATGGCCATCATGAAGGTCTGATCTCTATAGTAACCTGATCTGAAGTCACCATTTTTAAAGACCTTGGCCATAGCGATTTGTGCCAATTCTTTCCCGTCACCGAAAATTCCAAATTTGGCTTTTCCCATAAAGACCTCTTTTCTACCGATAACGCTAGCTTCACGACTCGCGACCACTAGTCGGTAATCGTTCAAGATCTCTTCTATATTAAGCTTTCCTTTTTTCGCAGTTCTCGATTCTTTCACAGCACTTAAATTTATAGGTCTAGCCTTTATACGCATTTCAGGCAGAATGAATCAAAATTACTTAATATTACGAACAAATCAAATTTGGATTTAGGCTAATATTTTGTCCTTTTTCAATATTTTATTCTTTTCGCAATCGTTTTCAAAAATATATACACACAATATTTAGTATTTTACCAAACTATATTTTTTCATAATTTCTATTATTAGAACATTATTTTATTATTTATAGAAATCACTACCAATCCTATTGAATATTCAAATCTGAAAGGATTTTAATCTCGTTTTGAACGTTTAGATTTTTCACCTTACTATATTTGCCACACAGATTTTAAACAGAAGAAGAAATGATTATTGGCGTTCCTATTGAAATCAAAAACAATGAGAACAGAGTCTCATTAACCCCCGGAGGTGCTCTTGAATTGATCAAGAGAGGTCATGAGGTTTACGTTCAAGACAATGCTGGCTTTAACAGTGGTTTCACCAACGAAGCCTATGAAGGCGTTGGTGCAACTGTTCTACCTACTATCGAAGATGTCTATGCGAAGGCAGAGATGATCATGAAAGTAAAAGAGCCTATTGAACCGGAGTATGAATTGATCAAAGAAGACCAACTTCTTTTCACTTACTTCCACTTTGCCTCTTATCAGCCACTTACTGATGCGATGATCAAGAACAAGTCAGTTTGTTTGGCTTATGAAACTGTAGAGAAACCTGACGGGAGCTTGCCACTTTTAATTCCAATGTCTGAAGTCGCTGGCCGTATGGCTACCCAACAAGGTGCAAAATACCTCGAAAAGCCAATTATGGGTAAAGGAGTCCTTTTAGGTGGTGTACCTGGTGTATCACCAGGACGAGTATTAGTGTTGGGTGGTGGCGTTGTAGGAACGCAAGCTGCTAAAATGGCTGCAGGCCTAGGTGCTCAAGTCACGATCATGGATGTTAATCTTGACAGGCTGCGTTATTTGAATGATGTAATGCCAGCCAATGTGGTAACTCGTTATTCAAATGAGGTAAATATTAGAGAGATGTTACCACTAGTTGATTTGATCATTGGTGCAGTTCTAATTCCTGGAGCAAAAGCGCCAAACCTTATCACAAGAGACATGCTTAAAGACATGCAACCAGGTACTGTACTAGTGGATGTTGCAGTGGATCAAGGGGGCTGTATAGAAACCTGTACGCCAACCACACATGCAGATCCAACCTTTATTATTGATGATATAGTACATTATTGTGTGGCAAACATGCCGGGAGCTGTTCCTTACACTTCTACTATCGCATTGACCAACGCAACACTTCCTTATGCCATTCAATTAGCGAACAAAGGATGGAAACAGGCTTGCTTAGACAGTGAAGGATTGAAAAAAGGATTGAATGTGATCAAAGGTGATGTAGTATACGAAGCCGTAGCGGAAGCATTTGATTTACCTTACGTTAGTGTAGATAAGCACTTAAGCTAATCCTAGCTGACCAAAACATAAAGGGAGTTTATACTCCCTTTTTTTATGCCTTATATACTGTTTCCTCCCATTTCTTCAAGCGAGGATTGATCAATTTGAACCATAATGGAGGAAAAGCCGCAAGCATTATCATGGTAGGATAACCAGCGGGTAGTTGAGGAGATTCATCATAATGCTTGAGGACTTGATATCTTTTAATGGCATTGGCATGATGATCAGAATGCCGCTGGAGTTGAAACAGAAAGAAGTTACTTAGCCGGTGGTTAGCATTCCAAGAATGCATTGGTGTTACTCTTTCATATTTACCAGGAGCGATCTCTTTTCTCACGATACCATAATGCTCGATGTAATTGACAATTTCTAGTAGCGAAAAAGCCAGAATACTCTGAATAGTCATGAAAAGGATGACCTCCCAAACAAAACTGCCTGCATATAAACTTAAAGCTGCCGTAAGCGCTGCAGTGAAGAGTGCAGGTAAAATGGTAAACCAAATCATTTGATTGTGGATACTGAAAAATGAATAATGCTTTCTTTTCAGCCTGGCTGCTTCAATTTTCCATGCACTGCTATAGCTTCCAAATACAGACCTTAGCCAAAAACGATAAAAGCCCTCCCCTTTTCTACTGGTCGCGGGGTCTCGAGGTGTGGCCACATAAACATGATGCCCTTTATTATGCTCAATATAAAAGTGCATGTAGCCAACCGTCATTAAGATCAGTTTAGCATAGAACTGCTCTAGCTTAGATTTTTTGTGTCCCAACTCATGTGCGACAGTAATACCAATACCTCCAGTCACTAAGGCTACGCTTAGAACAAATCCAACCCATTCGTGAACCTGTAGTTGATTCGTACTTATTTCATAGCAGGCCCAAACCACGAAAAAGAATTGAAAATAGGCCCAAATGTAAGTGATCAGTCGGTAGTAAAACTGTTCTGAGAGTATGAGTGCTTCTTCATCAGAAACGTTGTCAGGATCCTTTCCCCAGAG
>CBFHYE010000047.1:0-9622 GCA_965659985.1 Roseivirga sp.
GGAACCATGCTTACAGGCCAAAAGAATGGCCACTTCGAAGCTAATTTAGGTCTCTTTGTTGGTTCCGAAACGGGAGAAACATTTACTACTCCCCTAGTTGAAATTGGCTATCGATATCAAAAACCACAAGGAGGATTCTTATTCAAAGCAAAGGTTGGTAATCTAGGCCTTGGATTTGGGTTCGGCTATGCATTCTGAGCAATTCTATTTAGTCCCTTCCATCTCTTTTAGCGCTCTTCTCAAGATCTTACCCACATTCGTTTTTGGTAATTCGTCAATGAATTCGATATGCTTTGGCTTTTTGTAGCCTGTAAGTTCTTCCTTACACCATTCTTTCAACTCTTCTTCGGTTAAACCTGGGTCTTTCTTAACAATAAATGCTTTCACCGCCTCTGTAGAATTGGCATCAGGAACACCTATCACCGCCACTTCGAGTACTTTTTCGTGGTCAACGATCACATTCTCCACTTCATTAGGGAATACATTGAAGCCAGAGACATTGATCATGTCTTTTTTACGATCTACGATCTTGAAGAATCCATCTTCGTTCATTACACCTATATCTCCTGTGCGGAACCACCCACCATCGAAAAAGACCTCTGAATTTTCTTTGTTCCAGTAACCACTCATTACTTGTGGGCCTTTAATGCAGATCTCTCCTACTTCTCCTTGGGCTAATTGCTGGCCATCATCCGTAAAGATCGCTAGCTCAGTTGAAGAAACAGGCAAACCTATGGTACCCATTTGATGAGAGCCATCCAATGGATTGCAACTCGCTACTGGTGAAGTCTCACTTAAACCATACCCTTCTACCAAATCTGAATTGGTGACTTCTTTCCACTTTTTAGCCACAAAATCTTGAACGGCCATACCGCCCCCAATTGATCCTTTTAGGTTGGAGAAATCTACCTCTCCAATATTCGGCTGATTAAGCAGACCATTGAATAAGGTGTTCACACCTGTAAATAGAGTGAATTTGTGCTTTTTCAATTCTTTGATGAAGCCCGGCATATCACGCGGATTGGTAATCAACACGTTCTTGGCACCAATGTGCATCATAAATGTGCCATTCACGTTAAGCGCGAAAATATGATACAACGGTATGGCCGTGATCATCAGTTCTGTCTGGCCCTCTTTTAACAAAGGTTTGAACCATTCATTAATAATGAAGGTATGTGCAACTACATTACCATGAGATAAAGTCGCTCCTTTTGAAAGACCTGTAGTCCCTCCTGTGTATTGCAAAAATGCCGTATCAGATGAAGCCACCTGAGGTTTAGTGTACTTCATTCGAGACCCTTCTTTCAATACAGAATTAAAGCTCGTAATATCATTGATGCTGTATTTAGGCACCATCTTTTTGATGTGCTTTACTACAAAATTGACCAGTTTTCCCTTTAGTCCACCAAGCATGTCACCTAGTTCGGTAACAATTACATGATCAATATGAATTTTCTGAAGTGCAACCTCGAGGCTATGAGCAAAATTGGCCACGATAACTACCGCCTTCACATCAGCATCGGCAAACTGATGCTCCATTTCTCTGTGCGTATACAGTGGATTTGTATTGACCACAACAAGACCCGCTTTTAGTGCGCCGATCAACGCAATTGGGTATTGTAAACAATTAGGCATTTGAATGGCAATTCGATCACCTTTTTTCAATCCCAACTTATTCTGAACATAAGCTGCAAAAAAATCAGACTGTTGGTCTATTTCGTGGTAGGTAAGCGACTTACCCATATTTTCAAATGCTTCTCTACTTCCAAAATGCTTAAAAGCATTTTTAAATAATTCGATGAGATTTTCAGGTCTGTCTTCAGTGATCTGAGCAGAAATGCCCTCTGGGTATTTTGCGATCCAAGGTTGATTTGCCATAATAGTCAATTGATGGTTCCAAATATAAAAGAAATGGCTTTGCAATCGATTGAAGGCAATAAAAATTCAAGAACTAAATACTGAAAGTGAAGATTATAGCTTTGCCAGCTCCTGATCTAATAATGCTTTTGTTGCTTTTTCAGAAGGTTTTGGAGCAAAAACAGTGATGATCTTAAAGTCTTCGTCTAGAAGAAAGTATCGAGGAATTGTAATGAGTTTATAGGGATCCAAAGCCGAACGATTAATGATAAACTCTTTACTTAATTCTCCATCAGTTCGGGCCAAATACTTCTGCCAGGCATCGAGATCAGAATCTATAGATAAGGGAAGAAAGGTGATGGGCTCATCGGCATAAGTTTCTTTTAATTCTTCCAATGCAGGCAGCTCGTCAATGCAAGGTCCGCACCAAGTCGCCCAAAGATCGACATAGATCAATTGTCCTTTAAACTCACTTAACTTTCTTTCGTTACCATTCGCGTCATTGAAGACCAGATCAATAGCCGGTAATCCCGAAAGTAGCTGCTCATATTCTGCTTTTTTCTGCAAAGCCATAGATCTATAGGTATTTGATATATCGCTTCCTAAGTATTCGTTTAGATATGCTTGATTCTGTACCGTTAATCCCTCCAACTCTAATTGCTTTACCAAGGCACCAAAAGCATCGTATTCCTTCATGAAATTAGTGAGGGATAGATTCGAGAAAATCCCATTCTCTTGAAGATGAGGGTCTACAAACTCATATAGCATATCCCTAAAGTTTGGATGCGCCATGAATTCGTCTTGCATAAGGTCAACTGCCAAGTTATTCAATACGGTCTTTGCTGGTAATAAGAGCTCAGCTTTTTGAACTTCGGTAGACTCCCAATACCCCTTAAAAGAACCATAAATTGGAAAAGATAAAATTGTATTGATTTGATCAAGCCTGAGCCGCATTTCTTCCAGGCTTTTGAATTGATCTGGAGCAATGAGGGAATTTAAAGCGTTTCTTCGCTTTTCGTTATTTTGCTCTGCCAGAAGCATTATCTTATTGATATCAGGAGAATTGACATTTCTACCGCCCTCTAAATAAGATCCACTTTTAGGGAATGTGACTCCTGACAAATAGGTCTGTAATTCCGCACCATCCCCTTTAAAAAGAGTTTTTTCTGGATCTCGATAATCAACTTCAAGATAGAGTACATTACCCGGTTGTAAATAGAGTTTATTCCGACCTAATGAATAATAAGTAGGTTTTTCAAGGTGAAACTGGAGTGAAAACCTCCCCTCCTCGTCTATTTCAATGGATTGATTTGTAGCTAAACCGAAATCGCCTTCAATGGCATCGGACACTAATAGTTTTTGTGCATTTCCCCAATTGAGCAATCTCCCTGAAAGAAACACTTGACTACTTTCTTCCTTTGAACATGAAATCAGAAGTAGCGCAAACGAGCATAAAAAAATTGAAAATCTACTGAAAGGCATAGAAGTTAGCTTTGTCTTACAAGGTAAGATTAGTCTAACAAAAAAAGGAAGCCATCCCAGACTTCCTTCTTTGAAATGCTGTAGGAGAAGGATTATTCGTACCCGCAAGGCATACCGCACTACCCCTCATGAATCTCACCCGATAAATCGGGTTCGATTTCGAACCGAGGTTCTCATCCAAATAGATCTCTACAAAAAAAGGAAGCCATCTCTGACTTCCTTCTTTAAAATGCTGTAGGAGAAGGATTCGAACCTCCACGGAGAGGTTAGGTCGATTGACTTTATCCCTGAATCTCCACCCTCGAGAAAGGAGGGTACGGCTGCCTGTTTCGTCACCCTACAGTATGTTTTTGTTTTAATCCGTTTGATTATACATCAAATGTATAGTGAATTACTCTATTATTAAAATATCATTAACCTATATACATATTATTTACATATTAATTAATAATTCTATATTTGAATTATCTATTCAATAATTTTGATGTAAAAAAATGCCTGATAATTACGAAATCGATAACGTTGATCTGAAGATCCTTTCTATACTCCAGCAAAATGCTAAAAAACCTTATACAGAAGTTGCCAAACTGGCTTATGTGTCAAGTGGAACCATACACGTTAGAATGAATAAGTTAGAAAAGATGGGCGTGGTCAAAGGCGCCTCGCTCGACCTCAACTTGGCTAAGCTGGGTTACTCGGTGGGTGCTTTCCTAGGTGTATTTCTAGCGAAGAGCTCCCTTTATGACAAGGTAGCAGATCAGTTAGGTAATATTCCAGAGATCACCTCCATTCATTACACCACTGGCAATTACAGCATGTTCGTAAGGGTCTACGCCAAAAGCACCGATCACCTGAAAGATATTTTACATGACAAGGTGCAAAAAGTAGATGGCATTGAACGAACCGAAACCTTTATCATATTAGAAGAAACATTATCCAGGAGTATCATGTTGGAAGATTGAATGAGAGCAATTCATTGAGTTTTTTAATATACCATTGGTAAAAAAAGCCAATACGAAACCTTTCCATTTATTTTAAGGTTGTACATTTGCAATTAGAATCAGTCTAAATAAGATTATATGAGTAATGATGATCAAATCTTAGAGGAATTCACCAACAAGGAATACGAATTCGGATGGAGCGTAGACTTTGAAGCTGATGAAGCTCCCAAAGGATTGAATGAAGATATCATTCACTTTATTTCAAAAAAGAAAGAAGAACCAGATTGGTTACTTCAATGGCGTCTTGAGGCATTTCGGGCTTGGCAGAAAATGGCTGAACCTAAATGGCCCAATGTGGACTACCCTCCTGTAGATTATCAGGATTTGATTTATTTTTCTGCTCCTAAGCAAAAAACGAAGCCGAAGTCTTTGGATGAAGTAGATCCAGAATTGCTAGCTACATTCGAAAAACTAGGTATCTCACTTACCGAGCAAAAGAGACTAACCGGTGTTGCCGTTGATGCGGTAATCGATTCTGTGTCAGTGGCTACAACGTTCAAAGAGACACTCGGTGAATTGGGTATCATCTTCTGTTCATTCTCAGAAGCCGTGCAAGAGCATCCTGAGTTAGTGAGAAAACACTTAGGATCTGTCGTACCTGTAAAAGACAACTTCTTTTCTGCATTAAATTCAGCGGTATTCTCTGATGGATCATTCTGTTACATCCCTAAAGGAGTAAGGTGTCCAATGGAGCTATCTACTTACTTTAGAATAAATGCAGCAAATACAGGTCAGTTCGAAAGAACTTTGATCGTTGCAGATGAAGGTTCTTATGTAAGTTACCTTGAAGGCTGTACAGCTCCACAAAGAGATGAGAACCAGCTTCATGCTGCCGTTGTAGAGATCAAAGCCGCTAAAGATTCAGAAGTAAAATATTCAACCGTTCAGAACTGGTATCCTGGTGACAAGAATGGTAAAGGTGGTATTTACAATTTCGTGACCAAGCGAGGAATTTGTGAGGGAGACAACTCAAAGATTTCTTGGACTCAGGTAGAAACAGGTTCAGCTGTTACTTGGAAATACCCTTCATGTATTCTTAAAGGAGATAATTCACAGGGAGAGTTTTATTCAGTAGCCGTGACTAACAATTACCAACAAGCCGATACGGGTACCAAAATGATCCATATCGGTAAAAACACGAAATCGAGAATTGTATCAAAAGGTATTTCTGCTGGTAAATCACAAAATAGTTACCGAGGACAAGTACAGGTGATGAAGCGAGCGGATAACGCAAGAAACTTCTCTCAATGTGACTCCTTATTAATGGGTGACCAATGCGGTGCGCACACCTTCCCATACATTGACATCGAAAACAAAACAGCTCAAGTTGAGCATGAAGCCACAACATCTAAAATTGGTGAAGACCAGATCTTCTATTGCCAACAACGAGGTATTGACGAAGAGTCGGCAGTAGCTCTCATCGTAAATGGCTATGCCAAAGAGGTATTGAATAAGCTTCCAATGGAGTTTGCCGTTGAAGCACAAAAATTATTAGCACTGACCTTAGAGGGTTCAGTAGGTTAAATCGAGTAAAACAAGCAAGAATAATGCTATCAATAAAAAATCTTCAAGCAAAAATCGAGGATAAAGAGATCCTCAAGGGAATTAACCTCGAGGTTAAACCGGGTGAAGTACATGCGATCATGGGTCCTAACGGTTCTGGTAAGAGTACATTGGCATCTGTTTTAGCTGGTCGTGAAGAATATGAAGTAACCGGTGGTGAAGTTGACTTTTTAGGTAAAGACCTTCTCGACCTTGATGCTGACGAGCGCGCTCGTGAGGGTGTATTCTTGGCGTTTCAATACCCAGTGGAGATTCCTGGTGTTAGTACAACTAACTTCATGAAAACGGCCATCAATCAAGTAAGAGAGCACAGAGGTGAGAAGCCGCTTGATGCTGTTGCTTTCTTGAAGCTCATGAAAGAGAAAATGAAATTGGTTGAGATCGACCAGTCTTTATTGAGTCGTTCGTTGAATGAAGGTTTCTCGGGGGGTGAAAAGAAAAGAAATGAGATCTTCCAAATGGCGATGCTTGAGCCGAAGTTGGCCATTCTAGACGAAACTGACTCTGGTCTTGATATCGATGCATTGAAAACTGTAGCCAATGGTGTGAACACCTTGAAGTCAGCAGATAATGCAACGATCGTTGTTACTCACTATCAAAGACTTTTGGATTATATCGTACCTGATTATGTACACGTTCTATACAAAGGAAGAATTGTTAAATCAGGAACTAAAGACTTAGCACTTGAGCTTGAAGCGAAAGGCTATGATTGGATCAAAGAAGAAGCAGAAGCGACTGTTTAATTCATGGAAAAACTAGCAGGAAAAAAAGTACTGGAAGCACTTGAAACACGCTTTCAAGCATTTGAAGCTGGACTAAACGGTCATGCCAATTCTGAAGCACACAGCATCAGAAAAGAAGCATTTGACCATCTAATGAAGACCGGGCTTCCTCATGCTAAACACGAAGAATACAAATTCACCAACCTCACGAAGACCTTGGAAAAGAATGTCAGTTTTGCTGACTCCTCTTCTACTTCTACCGAGCTATCAACCAAAGATGCCGACATTTCAGATTTGGATGCTTATCGTTTGGTATTTGTTAATGGTAAATTGGATGAAGAAGCTTCTTCTCGCATTGAAATTGATGGTGTTAAAATCACAACGCTTTCTGATGCGATTTACAGAGAAGAGATCCAATTCAACAAAGAAGCAGTGCATAGTGACGATAGTTTCGTGGCCATGAACACAGCCTTTGCCGAAAATGGCATCAGCATAGAAGTTGATGACAAAACGGTAATCGATAAGCCGATCTTCCTTCAATTCATAGGTGACCACGAAGATTACAATGTGAGAAATCTCTTCACGTTTGGAAAATTTTCTGAAGCCACGATCATAGAAAAATTTGATTCTGCAAATGGTGCTAAATTTTCAAACGCAGTAAACGAGATCTCTGTTGACGTACAAGCTAACATTCAGTATTTCAAAATAGAGAACGACAAGACAGACAGCATTCACTTTGCTTCAACCCTAGTCTCCCAACAAAAGGACAGTAAGTTTACCGCCAATACTATTGCACTCAATGGTGAAATGGTAAGAAACAATCTGAGCATCAGAATAGAAGGAGAAGGATGTCAGGCTTACATGAATGGATTATATCTACTTGAGGGCAAAACCCATGTAGACAATCACACCGTGGTAGATCATAGATCACCAAACACCTATTCAAATGAGCTTTACAAAGGCATCATGAATGATAGATCGAGAGGTGTATTCAATGGAAAGATCTTTGTTAGACAGGCTGCTCAAAAGACGAATGCATTCCAGTCAAACAAGAACATCTTGCTAACAAACGATGCAACCATCAATACAAAACCTCAGCTTGAGATCTGGGCAGATGATGTGCAATGTTCGCATGGTTGTACTACCGGTCAATTGGATAAAGATGCTTTGTTCTACTTAATGGCTCGTGGTATCAAAAAAGATAGAGCCATAGCCATGCTATTGCATGCCTTTGCAAGTGATGTTTTAGACAATCTTGAAAACAAAGCCATTCAAGATTATGTAGAAGAAATAATCACAAAGAGGTTAGAAGAGTAATATGGCGAATACATTGGTTGCGAGCGATCTGGACATTCAAAAAATCAGAGGGGAATTCCCCATACTTCATCAGGAAGTAAATGGAAAACCTTTGGTTTATTTCGATAATGCAGCAACCAATCAAAAGCCTAAGCGCGTGATTGATGCCATAACAAAGCATTATGAGAAAGATAACGCGAATATTCACAGAGGCATTCACACATTAGCCGAACGCTCCACTACAGCTTTTGAAGAAACACGAAAATTGGTCGCTGAATTCATTAACGCTCCTGAGACCGAAGAAGTAATCTTCACCAAGGGTACAAGTGAAAGCATCAATTTGGTGGCATCAAGCTTTGGACGGAAATTCATTGTAGCTGGTGACGAAGTGCTCATCTCAGCCATGGAGCATCATTCCAATATTGTGCCTTGGCAAATGATCTGTGAAGAAAAAGGCGCCATCCTGAAAGTGATGCCAATCGATGAGAATGGTGACATCATCCTAGATGATGCCCTACAGCTTATCTCAGACAAAACAAAAATTGTTGCTTTTAATCATGCTTCTAACTCTTTAGGCACGGTCAATCCTGTTAAGGCACTGACAAAAGCCGCTCATGAGCAGGGAGCGAAAGTATTGATCGATGGCGCGCAAGCAACCTCTCATCTCAATGTTGATGTACAAGATCTAGGAGTAGACTTCTACGTTTTCTCGGCTCACAAAATGTATGGTCCAACTGGATTAGGCATTCTCTGGGGAAAAAGATCATTATTA
Source organism: Roseivirga sp. (assembly GCA_965659985.1). Taxonomy (GTDB): domain Bacteria; phylum Bacteroidota; class Bacteroidia; order Cytophagales; family Cyclobacteriaceae; genus Roseivirga. The sequence continues at coordinate 8,694 of CBFHYE010000047.1, forward strand.
GAAAAAATGCCTCCCTACCAAGGAGGTGGAGAGATGATCAAAGATGTTTCGTTTGATAAAACGACTTATAACGACATCCCTTATAAGTTTGAGGCAGGTACTCCGGGTATTGCCAATGTAGTGGCCTTCAAAGAAGCCATTCATTTTATCAATGAATATGGCAAGGAAAATATCGCAGCACATGAAAATGCTTTGCTAGCATACGGTACTTCTGAATTAGAGAAGATCGAAGGCCTAAGAATTTTTGGTAAAGCCAAGGAAAAAGTAAGTGTGATCTCTTTTGAAGTGGAAGGTATTCACCATTTCGACTTAGGCATGTGGATGGATGCGAAAGGTGTGGCCGTTCGAACTGGACACCATTGCACGCAACCTTTGATGGATTTTTATGGCATTGAAGGAACTACCAGAGCCTCTTTTTCAGTTTACAACACGATCGAAGAGATCGATGTATTCATAGCCGCTTTAAAAGACATTATCAAGAAATTCAAATGAGTCAAAGTATTTCCGACATACAGAATGAGATCATTGAAGAGTTCAGCATGCTCGATGGCGATATGGAAATGACGATTGGCTACATCATGGAGTTAGGCGACCAACTTCCAGCAATGGATGAATCTTCTAAAACTGAAGATAACATTGTTAAAGGGTGCCAATCTAAAGTTTGGCTTAATGCCACTCAAATGAATGATGGAATTCATTTTGAGGCAGACAGCAATACAGCGATCACCAAAGGATTGGTAAGTTTGCTCGTGCGCATCTTGAATGGCAGGAAAGCTGAAGAGATCGTAGATGCGGACTTCTTCTTTATTGATAAAATAGGTTTAAATCGTTTTATCGGAACCCAAAGATCAAACGGTCTTGGTGCGATGATGAAACAGATGAAAATATATGGACTGGCGTTTTCTGCGAAAACGGCTGGAAATTAGGAA
>CBFHYE010000048.1:0-18643 GCA_965659985.1 Roseivirga sp.
CTCTGCCTTTTCTTCCAACATATAACACATGTAGAGTCCTAATCGTGTATCAATTAGATCTTTTTCGTGTTTATCGCAGAAGTTTCTGACCTCATGTTGGATCTTCCCATAATGTATGCTTCCGCCAATCACCACTTGATCATAGCAACTGATGTCACTAGGGTTCTCTTCAATACGGAGATCAAGTAATCTTACTGAAGTGTGATGAAGTTCCTGGCTCATCAAATGTGCGATCTTTTGCGCACTTCCATGTCTGCTACAATAGGCGATCAAAGTTTTCATGATACAGAATTATGGTATCTAAAGTAGTCTTTGAATCAGCAGAAATCTATGATAAAATGAACCTGTGTCTATGATTTTAGTCAGCAAAACTACTTTTTAACATAGTGCAAGGTGACAGCACCATTACCAAAGTCAGACACTTTGATGAGATCAAATTGGGTTTCGGGCGATTCGCTAGGAAAAAGTGGAATACCGCCACCCAAGACAATAGGGATAATGGTGATGATGAGCTCATCAAGCGCATGTAGTTTCATGAATTGTGTAACTAATCCACCACCACCAATAAGCCAGATATTGCTCTTGCTGTTAGCTTTCAAGTGTGTAATAAATTGGTCATCTACTCGATGTACAAGTTCGGTGTTTGGTGTGTGAATCTTATGGTCTTTATCAGAGGTCACCACGAAAGATTTTGCATCAGCGTAGGGCCATGGCACATCAAAACCCATTACCTCATTATAGGTTTTTCTACCCATGATCACAGTATCAATGCCTGCATAGAAATCTGAATAACCCATATCAGAACCTTCTGGCACCGAAATGTTCTCTAACCAATCGATACTATGGTCTTTTCTGGCTATGTAACCATCAATGGACTGCGCTATGTAGCATTGGATCTTTGTCATCACCAGCCCATTCGGTAATCTCTTTTGACGAATTGATTGGCTTCGTCAAAGTTGGTGATCTTCATGTTCTCTCCATCCCATAGTAATTTAATGTAGCGCCCAGGGTATTCCCAGCGGTTGTTGTTACCTCTTTTACGAATATCGAAGCTACGAAGGGCAAGGTTACCCATTAGAATGCTTTCTGTTAGTGGTCCTGCGATATCGAAATCAGAGCTGACTTCGTTTTGACCATAGCCTGCCATACAGGCATTCACCCATTGTACGTAATGTCCTTCCGGAACTCTTGCTAAGGTTTCAGGTACATTAATATCATCTGTTAAGTCGGTAGGAATAAGCCTTGGGTTAATGCCGTAGGTATTGCACATCATTGTACCCTCAGTACCTTTCATGATCACTCCATTTCCACCATCACCCATTTGTTCATTAGGACCAAGTCCTTCGGGTCTTGTGGGTTGAATACCGCCATCCATCCAATGTAATTTCAAAGCGGATTTGCCTTGTCTTTCAGGGAAATCAAGGATAATATGGGAGGAAGGAGGGCAGCTTTCTGGAAAGTAGCCTCTGTTAAATTCACCAACATAAACAGAGCCTACAGAAGCTTCAACGCCTGTAGGATAACCGAGTTGTAATGTTTTGAATGCAGGCTCAATGATGTGGCAAGCCATATCGCCAAGTGCACCTGTACCATAATCCCACCAGCCACGCCAGTTGAATGGCACCAGATTGTCTACATAATCTTTCTTCGGTGCGGTGCCCAGCCATAGGTCCCAGTCTAGTTCGCTGGGTACGTCCATTTTCTTATCTTTTGGCCATGGAATACCTTGTGGCCATACCGGGCGGTTTGTCCAGCACCATACCTCAGTCACATCTCCAATCAAACCTGCGTTATACCATTCTTGCATTTGACGAACACCATCTCCTGAAGCCCCTTGATTTCCCATTTGGGTTACCACCTTGTAGCGATGAGCAGCTTCTGTTAATTGTCTGGCTTCAGCAATGTCGTGGGTCAGAGGTTTCTGAACATAAACATGCTTTCCACGTTCCATTGCCGCCATGGACTGAATGGCATGCATGTGATCGGGGGTTGAAATCGTCACGGCATCGATAGAAGACTCTTGTTCGAGCATCTTGCGGTAATCCTTATAATAGGTAGCATCAGACCATTCCTCCACAGCACGCTTGGCTCTTCGGTCATCTACATCACAAAGTGCCACAATCTTGACTGCAGCACTTTTTGCACACTCCGCCAGATCAGAATAGCCTTTACCTCCTACACCAATACCTGCTAGGTAAAGTGTGTCTGATGGTGCTCGATAGCCTTTGCCCAATACATGTCTTGGGACAATGGTAAACGCAGTAGCTGCAAGGGCTGATTTTTTAATAAAATTTCTTCGAGACGATTTGCTGGATTCCATAGCTGAGTGATTTGCTAAGAATTTAGCTAAAAAAAGGAGAGCAAAAAAAAAGAGGCCTTTAAAGACCTCTTTTTCTTATTTCAATGGTTCAAGCCAATATTTACGAAGTGTTTGCTGTGCTTCCGTTGGCTCTTCTACAAATCTCAAGGTTGGTGGTATCTCCACCTCAATTTGTCTGTTTTCTGTTGAAAGCGCTATTTTCTGCTTTTCACCATCAACTTCTCTCAACACCGTCATTGAAAATGTCTCTAAAGTTGGAATTAATTGTTGCTGCTCTTGTACAAACGACTGAAGTTCAGGACCCAAACTTGGAAAATCTTTACCATTCATAACCATGATGATGTCACCGGATTCGAGTCCAAGGGCTTTACCAATAGGATCAAGGTTGCTCACATTGGCCATTGCAATTCTCTGCTCGCCCTCATATTCGGTAATTGTGATATTACCATTATTGATCACTAGCGTATGTTGCTCTGTCTTACCAGAAATTAATTCAACGCCAACTTGCGCGAAGATCTCATCATAGGGCAATGGGGCAGTTCCTGCAACATATTTCTCGAAGAACTCACCGATCTCTGGATAGGTCATTGCAGTGATCTCATCGAATAATTCTTCATCTTTGAATGAAACATCTTTTCCATATTTGTTCGATAGGTCTTTCATCATGTTCTGAACACCATAGTTGCCATTCGATAAGTCCCTAAGTTGAATATCTAATGCAGCTCCGATCAAAGCACCTTTTTGATAGACATTATAATATTTATCAGCATGCTCATCTAAGGCACCAAGGCTTAGATCCGTAAATGGTAGGTCACGCGGAAACTGTTGTGCTGTTCTTACTTTATTCGTCAGCATTTGCAAGTACTGTTCTGGTGATACTAAGCCATATTTCACTTGAACACTTCCTGCAAAATACTCAGTCATGCCCTCGTACATCCATAAGTGTCTAGACATTTTTGGGTTATTGAAATCGAAACTTCCTATCTCCTCTGAGTGAATATTCAAAGGGGTAACAATGTGAAAGAACTCATGGGCAGCAAAGTCACGCAACTGTTGATTCATTTGCTCAATAGGCTGCTCTGGCATATAATAAAGAGAGCTATATGAGTGTTCTAAAGCTCCATATGATGTCACCGGCTGATCGGTGAAATAGAAGATAAAGGCATATTTATCTACGGGTAATTCACCACCTAGGAATTCATTTTGTGCGGCTAAAACTTCTGAAATACTTTCTGCGATCTCTTTGGCAGATACCATTTGGTTAGGGGAGTAGCTCGCCACTAAAACATCGGTATTGGCTACTTTAATAATGGCGGTATCTGCCTTGGCATACATTAGCGGGGAATCGATCAATCGGTCATAGTCTTCTACCTTAAACCGATCGACTTCCAAATTGGTCACTTCACCTTCCAAAATAGAACCCACCATAGGTGGATTTGAGTCATACTGGAGTCCAGTCGCACCATAAAAGCCCTGTTCTCTAATAAAATCGATTTGGAATTCTTCCTTTTTTAAGCCTTCAAAGTAGCCAAAGAAACCGCTGGTATTTACGATGAAGTTCTTATCATCTTCAATATTGGTTCCTGCAGGCTGAAATATACTTGGTCCAGCTTTGTCTGTATCATAAGTGTCTTCAACCCAATAAGTGATCTTGCGGAGTTTACGTGCTTTTTTGATCTGCCATGTATTGTCATCGAGTCTTTCAACGGCCAGTTCTCTACCTTTTTTATCATAAGCCTTAAAATCGGATACCATACGGCCATAGTCAGCAATGGCATAGGTGCCTGGTACGATCTTAGGCATGTAAAAATTGATCTCGTTGTCTCTAATCTTTGGGGTGTTCAAAGTGACCATCACCTTGTCATCAACCACATTGGTGAGATCTACCGTATATTGGTAAGGATCCGTTGCAAAAAGTGAGATGCTTACAAATAAGCTCAGCATCAAGAGGGTAAGTTTTTTCATAAATGAGTTTTTGAATTTGAGTTTTTATGATGTTTTCAATGAACCTATTTCTCATACGAAGCAGAATTCACCGGGTTCAAAAAAAATGTCCTTTAGCTCAATTTAAAATTATGCCTTGCAAAGAACTAATCAGATCAAAAGTTGTGAGCGGGGAATAGTGCAGTCTAAAGAGCTGCTGACTGGTTGAGATGTAGCCATACTTAACTACAAGTGGATGTTGTTGATGATCAGTCTGAATTTTTATTGGCGTAGAAAATCAACAGCTTCATCTCAGTATCAATCATGGAAGTGTATCCCCAGCGTAATCCGAAATTCACATTCATCATGAAATTGTTATCGAATGTATACATAGAGGTGGCTGCCTTTAAGCCATCTCCAAGATCACTTTCTAGACTTTGAGGGTCTCTTGTGCCAAAAACTTAACCATTATCTTTATCCGCTACATCGAAATACACAATGCAGTCTGTTTTGGCTACCAAATAACATTCGGACGGTGGTATTGGGTTCTAAGGTTTCCAAATAAGCTGACATCTCATTGTTGATGCCTCTCAATTTACCCGGGAAATTTCCGTAGTACACCCAATCAATGGTTTCATCCATCATTTGACTTTCCTTGATCTGCTGCGCCATTTCTTCAAGGCTCTGGGCATTAAGAAGGGTGGAAAATAGAATAAGTATGGTGGTTAAGGCTGATCTCATTTTATAGTAAGAACGATTGAAGCTAAGCAATTGGATCGCTTGTTCTACCTATAATTTATATTTTGTCATTTTTCGATAAAGCGTACTTCTGCCCATTCCAAGTGATTTAGCTGCTTTGGTGAGATTGCCCTCCGTATTTCTGATCGCATTTTGAATGGCTTGTTTTTCCATTTCATCAATGTTGTAGCTTTCTGTCGCGATCACATTTTACACAGGAGCAGCTTCAAAGAGAAAGTCCTTTGGAGCAAGTAGATGAGAAGAGGCTGCAATAACTGCACGAGCCACGGCTTGTTGTAATTCTCGTACGTTACCAGGCCAATCGTAGTCTTTCAACTTCGATAAAGTGGTCTCGTTCAACCGCATTTTTCCTTTATTGAATTTCTGTTCATAGATCTTCAGGAAATGACGTGTGAGGGGTTCAATATCTTCCTTTCGATCACGAAGGGGCGGGATATTGATCACAACAGTTTTTAGATTATCATAGAGCTCTTGTCTGAATTCATTCTTCTCTACCAATTCTTCTAATGGACGACTACTAGCGGATATCAACCTTGTATTCAAATGGATGTTCTTATTCGAGCCCATTCGATTCAATTGCATGAATTGTAAGGTCGTCAATAGTTTAGCTTGTAGGGGGGAAGAGAGGTCAGTGACTTCATCAATGAAAAGTGTGCCCTCTTTGGCTAATTCGATTCTTCCTGGCATACCATCTTCAAAATCTGAAGAATGCCCTTTATTAAATCCAAAAAGATCTTGCTCACTGAGTGAATTGAATGAAGAACGTGTGCCTGTACTGATAAAGTTTTCCTTAGCTTTTTCTGATCTGTTGTGTATGTGATGAGCGATCAATTCTTTTCCTGTTCCTTGTTCTCCTCTAATCAATACATTTTCATTAGATGCTGCAGCTCGTTCGATTTGCTTGAGCAAAGGTTTCATACTCGGTGCTTTGGCAATGATCTCGTCAAACTCTAAGTAACGATCACTTAAAAGGATCTTTTGCCCAGCCTTAAGGTCATTCACGATCTTTGTGGTTTGACTTAGTTTGAAAACCGTTTTAACAGAGGCTAGTAGTTTTTCCTTTGAAAAGGGTTTTACTAAAAAGTCAATGGCGCCATCGTTCAAGGCTTCAACTGCGATCTCAATGTCACCGTAAGTAGTGTTCATGAGGATGTGCGCTTCAGGATCGATCTTCAATACTTTTCTGAGCAGATTTAAGCCTTCTTTCCCACCGGTTAGTCCAAATGAGAAGTTCATGTCCAAAACGATCACATCGAAGTTTTCTTGGCTAAGGTGTATGTCAAGTTTTTTAGGGTCAGTCTCAGTAACGACTTTATCAAATACTGGATTAAGTACCATCTTAGCCGTAAATAGAACACTCTGATCAGCGTCTAACACCAATACCTTGCCATTGATTTTGGACATATTCAGTCAGTAAAATTGAGTCAAGTGAAGCTACTCATAGAGACTCTATGTACCAAGAAAATGTTTCATCTTGAGACAATCCAACCCATGAACGGCATGAAAATACGTAAATTGACAGTCTCTAGCCGTCAAATCGCCTTTAAACAAAAAATCCTGACCAATTGATCAGGATTCCATATTTAACCTAAAGTTGTGTAATTATTTTCCTCCTCCACGTCTTCTGCGTTGTTGGGGAGGATTATCCTTTTTCCACTGTTCAAAAGCCGCCCATTGCTGCTCAGTGAAAATCTTTTTCACTTCAGTTTCAACAGCAGTACGTTGCTCTTCCATCATGCTGCGCATGGCTTCTCTATCTCCGCTGGCACGAAGTTCTTCCATTTTGGCACGTGTATCCTTCTGATTCTTCAACAGTAGATCATATACCTTTTTATGTTGCTCATCAGAGAGACCGAAATTTTCTTGCCACAAATTGGCGGTTCTTTCAGCCATTTCTTCAGGAGTCTGTCGTTGTCCTTGGCCTTGTCTGCCCCCTTGTGCTTGTGCACTACCGAGCGTGACAATGGTCAATAGCATGATAAAAAATGATAGTTTTTTCATTAGTTGTGATTTAGGGTTTAGACAATAGTTAATCTCTAAAGTTTAAATGATCTAGGCAATTTCTCCAGAACCGATCAATTCATTGCCATCGTACCAAGCAACAAACTGACCAGAGGCAATTCCTTTCTGATGTTCTTCAAAAATGAAGAATAAACCATCTTCCTCTCTGAAGACCTCTACGGGTGACAAAGGTTGTCGATATCGGATACGGGCTTGATAGCTCTTTGATTCACCAATGGCAAGTTCTAGATCGGGCCTTACCCAATGAACATCATTGTTGGGCACAAAAAGTCCCTTGCGTAATAAACCTGGGTGATTTTCTCCTTGACCAGTGTAGATCACGTTATTGTCTGTGTCCTTTTCTATGACGAAAAGTGGTTCAACAGTTCCACCAACACCTAGTCCTTTTCTTTGTCCAATGGTAAAGTAATGTGCCCCTTGGTGTTCACCGACCTTCTTACCGTCACTTGGTGCGAATTCGTATGGTTTAGTCAAGAACTCCAATTCAGCTCTTTTCGAATCAAATTTAGCACTACCATTGATTCGATAATTATCAAAATTTTCTGCTTCTGCAGAAAGCTCCCTGATTTCACCTGATTTAGGTTTGAGCTGTTGCTGTAGAAAGTCGGGGAGGCGAACTTTGCCAATAAAGCATAAACCTTGAGAATCCTTTTTCTCCGCAGTGATCAGATCGAGTGCTTTAGCGATTTCACGAACTTGAGGTTTCTGTAAATGTCCGATAGGGAAGAGGGCGCGAGAAAGTTGTTCCTGATTCAATTGACAAAGGAAGTAGCTTTGGTCTTTGTTGGGATCAGCACCTGCTAACAGCCTCTGTACTTCCTTACCGTCTTTTTCAATGGCCTCTTTTTGGACATAGTGTCCTGTAGCGACATAGTCTGCTTTCAGTTTGAGTGCTGCATTTAGAAAGATATCGAACTTAACTTCTCTGTTACAAAGGATATCTGGGTTTGGCGTTCTGCCTTTTTCATACTCTCTGAACATATAATCGACAATGCGCTCTTTGTATTGCGCACTGAGATCGATTACATGAAAGGGGATGCCCAACTTTTCGGCTACTGCCAAAGCATCGTTGCTGTCTTCGATCCACGGGCAGTCGTCAGAAATGATGACTGAATCATCGACCCAATTGCGCATGAACATGCCAATTACCTCATAGCCCTGTTCGATCAACAAATGGGCAGTGACGCTCGAATCTACGCCTCCAGATAAACCAACAACTACTCTTTTGCTCATGACGATTCCCTTTCAGGTCTGTGTAACACAGCTTTTGCAAAAATAGTTGAATTAGGCATAAAAAAAGCACTGCCAATTGACAGTGCTCTTATTTTTTGATAAGGTTACTCCTTATTTCTTCTTGATATCGATCACAGGCTTGGTCTTATCAACACCCGGTGTTCTATTCAAGAATTCATCATACAATCTGATCTGACGTGACGTCATCGGCACTTTATATCCATCAATGAATAAGTCAGTGATCTTCGTTGCTGTTTCAAATGGGTCACCCGTAGCTACGAAGATGTTGGCTTTCTTGCCTACTTCTATAGAACCGATCTGATCTGATACACCTAGGATCTCAGCCGCATTGATCGTGATGGCTTTCAACGCTTCTTCACGTCCCATGCCATAGGCGGCAGCAAAACCAGCATGATAAGGCAAGTTTCTTACGTTCTCAGAATCCATTGTTCTTAAAGCTACTTTCACACCTGCCTTTTGAAGTACTCCAGGATTGGCATAAGCCGCATCATAACGATCAGAGTCACGAGTAGGGATTGCCTGTACAGGACCAGTGATCACGGAAAGGCCTGAAGCAGCGATTTCATCAGCTACTCTCCAGCCTTCAGCAACACCGGTAAGCACTACCTTTTCGTAACCTCTTTCTTCGATCCACTCAATGGCTTTTACGATATCTGCCGCAACATTGGCTTCAACAAATAGTGTCATCTCACCATTAACCACTGGCACTAAAGCTTCGATCTCCGGATAAGGATCTACATCATCTGCATTTTGAATCTTAGCATAAAGCTCTGCTTTATCCCAGGCATCGTTAATGGTTTTGAGGGCACGTTCTAGGCGCTCTTTCTTTTGTGCGTCAGAAAGTCTTCTTGCTCTCCAACCGGTTGGGGTAGAAGGGAAGTTCATTACGATACCTTTAGAACCTGCATACATTTGATCAGGCGTATAGCCGAACAAATTGATAGAAGTTGCTGTACCTGGAAGCGCTCCACCTCTTGGCATGGTCCATACCGTAGTAACACCGCTTACTCTGGTTACTGGAATAGCTGTTGAGTTAGGGTTTACTGCGGTTAAAGCCTGCATCTGAGGGGTTAACTCACCATATTCCTGAAAGTCATTGGCTTCGTCTATGCTTCCAATCTCCGCAAGACCTAGTGTAGTACCACTATCTATCATACCAGGATAGATCTCTTTGCCTTGCACATCGATCACCTCTGCATCTGCAGGAATGGTAACATTTGCACCAACAGCCTCGATCACACCATTAGCGATCAATAGCGTACCGTTCTCGATTACACCATTGGTCACCGTGTAGATCTTCGCATTGGTCAAAGCGAATTTCCCGCTTCTTGCTTTCAATACTTGATCATCTTCTTGTCCGAAGGCAGTTCCTGTAGAAACCACAATGGCTAAAAGAAGTACGAATAATTTATTTAAAGTCGTTTTCATCATTATTCTTATTTAAAAGTTGAGAAGAACTCTTCCATGTTCAACATTGCACCTTCCATACATCTATGGTCGTTGTGTCGATCATAAAGGTTGATCTCACTAATGCTTGACTCCGGGTTGATGTAGATTCTTTGGTCATCACCATCATTGTTGATGTCAAAGTATTTTACACCGTCTACAAAAGTCATTTGTGGTACTGCATATACTGATAATGGATGCTTATCGAAAATAGCGATGTCAGCATCTTTACCTTCTTCTATAGAACCCACTCTGTTGTCGATACCCAATTGTTTGGCTGGGTTCAAAGTGATCAAAGCCAAGGCTTCATCATCAGAAAGGTTTCCATATTTCTGCGTTTTAGCCGCTTCGTGGAATAAGTGTCTGATCAACTCACCAGAATCTGAATTGATCGAAGTCAAAACACCATTCTCAGTTAAGATCGCTGCATTGTAAGCAGTAGAGTAGTATACCTCTAGTTTGTAAGCCCACCAGTCAGCAAATACTGAAGCTGAAGCGCCAAATGCTGCCAATTCAGGGGCTACCTTATACGCTTCATTCGCATGCTGGAAAGTAAGCTTAGGAATACCGAAATCACTGAAGACCTTCATCAACATGTAGATCTCATCTGCTCTGTATGAATGACAGTGTACCAATACATCGCCATTCATGATATCCACAAGCGTTTGCATTCTGAGGTCATACTCAGGAGCCACTTTTCTAGGGTCTTTGTTGGCATTGTAAGCATCCCAAGCTTTTCTGTATTCAACAGCTTGAGTAAATGCGTTGCGAAGCATGTTTTCTACACCCATACGAGACTGAGGCTGAATTCCTCTTCTTCGACCACCTCTAGTTGGGTTTTCACCTAAGGCGAACTTGATCGTTCTAGGCGCACCTTCAAACCTCAGGTCATCTGGATTGGTAGTTCCATAACGTAGCTTCATTGTTTCGTTCTGTCCACCAATTACGTTGGCAGAACCGTGCATCAAGTGGATAGAAGTTACACCACCAGCCAATGCTCTGTAAACACCAACATCAAGTGGATCAACCACATCTTCCATGCTTACTTCGGCAGTTACTTGGCTTGTTCCTTCGTTAATGGCAGAACCTGCAATATGTGAATGCGCATCAATAATACCTGGCATTACGAATTTACCAGTAGCATCTACTTCAGTGACACCATTAGGTGTTCTGAGGTTTTTACCGATTCTTCTGATCTTTCCATCTCTCACCAATACATCGGTGTTTTCCATGGTACCATTAGTAATGGTAAGTACCGTTCCATTCTTGATCAATACATCTCCTTTGGGAGTCTGTGCGACAACGAGTGTTGCCATCAAGAATAAGCTTAAGATTGTATATAATTTTCTCATTGTCTTATTTTTCATCCTTTACAGCCGTGATTTCTAAGGTTACATTAAATGCCTCAACTGTTGCAGACGCATCATAGTTTGCTCCTGATACCACACCCTCTACAACAAGAGTGATCGATTGGCCACCAGCATCAATATCTAAGTTGAAGATCAACTCATTATCTCTAAAGCTGATGTCGTTCATCGGTGCATCAGGTGAGCCATCATTACTGGTAAAGGTACCCTCTAAACCTTCAGCACCTTCTTTAATGATCATTTTACCCACTTGCTCTCCCTGAGGAGTAATAAAGGTATATGACCAAGAACCAATAACAGCAGCATAGGCGCCAGCATCACCACTTGAAGCAGATTCTTCTTTCACCTTTTTACCCTTGGCATCATACTCATACTTATCTCCCTCGATGAACATCATTTTTACTTGTGCATCTTCACTAAAGATAGGGGCAGTAGAAACGATCATATTGGCCAGTTTTCCAGATTCGACTGTTCCGGTCACTTGGTCAATGCCAAGCATTTGTGCAGCATTAGTTGTTAATGCCGCCAAAGCCATGTCTTCAGAGAGGCCTTGTCCGATCATCAATCTCAAGTTACCCATGATATTATTAGCACTGGCGCCCTTTGCAGAAAAACCGAATTTGATACCGGCCTCTTCAAGCATAGCGGCTTGACCAACATGTTTGTTATAGAATTCCATTCTGCGTGCCTCCAAAGCAGCGACCTCTTCCGATTTGTCATCTGATTTGATCTCTTTTGGCTCTTTTGGTAGGTCTAAAGAAAGGAATACAGGAATTCCGCTTGTTTTAAATTCATCAACCAATTCGAAAGCTTGTTCAACACCAGCGACCATCAAGGTAAAACCAAGGTCATTCTGAAGTCTCATGGCTCTTCTAACATCCAGCATGCCAGAAACATCGAACATCACTGGTTTATTGTTGGTCAAAACTGGGTAAAAAGCCTGGCTCACGCGATCGCTTGTCGGTCTTGGCAATCCTGAAGGATTCTCAGCGTACATATCAGCATGCTGCTTGTCCAACTCTGCATTTCTGTAAAGGTTTCTCCACTTGGCCATCATACCTAGAATGTTACCAGGATAAGCACCTGGAGCGCCAACCCATTGTGCATAAAGGGCTACATCTCGGGCCATGATCATCTCATCAGGATGATCTGCATCCTTTAATAAGATCAGGGAGCCGCTACCAGGTAGCATTCTACCGTAAGGTACCGTATGAGAGATGGCAAAACCTGTCTTTCTCATATTCCCGATGCCATTGTCAGATACATCCAATTGTGCTACCACACTATTTTCAGGTGTGATGCCTGCATATTCATTTGGCGGATCTGGAGTAAATAGATCTCTTGGTCTTTCCGGTGCATCCGGACGTTTGGCCCCTGTATTTGACATGCCGTCAATAAAAGCAGGGTAGATGTATAGATCTGTAGCATCGATCACTTCTGCATTTGCAGGAATGCTGACGTTTTGGCCAACATTGAGGATCAATCCATTTCGAACAACAACAGTTGCCTCTGTCAATGTACTACCAGGGGCAGTGACCACGGTTGCGTTGGTCAATGCGTATGTTCCGGTTACTGGAGATTCTCCAGTCGGATCACTCTGTGCAAAAGTCATGACATGACTCATGCTGAGTACAAACAGAATCGCTAGTTGTAAGCGTAGTTTGTTTAATCTCTTCATGTATACTTAGTTAATAGTTTATTCTAATGGGAATATAGACAGCCCTGTTCTTCAATTCAAAGCGAAATATGAGAGTGGTTTGCATTTGATTTGGTTGGCAATGAATGGTGTCATTCTTTATATGATCAGTAAGATTCTACGTTAACTTCTAGATATTTTTTTCATAAAAAATCAAAAGAGCTTCTCATTGTGTAACAATTGCTACGAACATTAGCTTTTCCTTATTTAAATTCGAAGCATGCAAGAATATTTGGAGATCATCAAAGAGGCTTATAGTGGATATGCCAATTATTTATGGCAGGAGATCACCTTTGCTTATGACTACAAACCTTGGTGGCAGAATTATTTCTGGGCCTTGATACTCGTTTCTTTGGTCTTCTTAGCATGGGAGTGGATCAGACCATGGCGAAAAGATCAGCCGAAGTTTAGGAAAGACTTCTGGTTAGATGCTTTCTACATGTTCTTCAACTTCTTTTTGTTCTCACTCATTATCTATAATGCGCTGGCTGAGGTAGTTGTCAACGCATTCAATAGTTTCTTGGGCTTGTTTGGACTGACGAATCTGGCAGCGATCGAAATTGCCACTTGGCCTGTCATCCTTCAGTTATTCACCTTGTTCATTGTGCGTGATTTTGTGCAATGGTGGACGCACCGTTTGCTGCATTACTCTCCTGTATTGTGGGAGTATCATAAAGTACATCATTCTGTAGAGCAGATGGGCTTTGCGGCACATTTGCGCTACCATTGGATGGAAACCATCGTTTATCGAACCATTGAATATATACCATTGGCGATGATCGGCTTTGGCATTGATGATTTCTTCTTTGTCCACATGTTTACGCTAGCAATTGGCCATTGGAATCATGCCAATATCAAAGTCAATTTGGGTCCATTAAAATATGTGTTCAACAACCCCAATATGCACATGTGGCATCATGCCCATGATCTGCCTGAAGAAAGGCGCACCGGAGTCAATTTTGGCATTACCTTAAGTCTATGGGATTATCTTTTTGGTACAGCTTATATTCCGCACAGTGGAAAATCCATTCGTTTAGGATTCCCTGGAGTTGCTAAATTTCCCAAACACTTTTGGGGTCAGATCAGCCACGGTTTTAAAAAGAAAAAGGAAGGTTAAAGGCTTAAAGCTATTTGCTTAAAGCTGAAACCTTTCAATATCCATCTGTATAAAACACCTTAGGATTTTTAGTCAAAACCACTAGGTTCAAGTTCTAATCAAATAAGAACTATGAGACGACTAAACTATTTTTTAGTAGCAATACTCTTCGTTATGGTGTCCTGTGATGGCCCTAAAGAAAAGGCTGTTAGTGAAATGACAGAGCAAGAATTGATGACCTACGCTCAAGGTATTCACAATCGGGTGATCACACTAGATACGCATGACGACATCAGAACATCAAATTTCACTGAGCAAGTCAATTATACACAAAGATTGAGCACGCAAGTAACCCTTCCAAAAATGGAAGAGGGAGGGCTTGATGTTGCTTGGTTCATTGTGTACACAGGCCAAGGAGAATTAACCGATGAAGGCTTTGCTTCTGCTTATGCGAATGCAGATGATAAATTCAAGGCAATTCATCGATTAACAGAAGAGATCGCACCCGACCAAATTGAATTGGCTTTGACATCAGAGGATGTAAGACGTATTGTGGCTTCTGGTAAGAAGGTAGCGATGATCGGAGTTGAGAATGCATATCCTATCGGAATGGAAATCGACAGAGTAAAGGAGTTCCATGACAGAGGCGCTCGCTACATGTCACTTTCGCACAATGGACATAGTCAATTGAGCGATTCCAATACAGGAGAAAGAGATTCGGTTTGGTTATACAATGGCTTGAGTGATTTCGGAAAAGAAGTGATCGCTGAGATGAATAAGTGGGGGATTATGATCGATTTATCGCATCCTTCAAAAGAAGCAAATATTCAGGCCATGAAGTTGTCAAAGGCTCCAGTGATTGCCTCTCACTCTAGTGCAAGGGCCATGAACAACGTGAGCAGAAACTTAGATGATGAGCAGCTCATGATGCTCAAAGAGAACGGAGGCGTTATTCAGACCGTGGCATTCAAGAGTTATGTCAATTCTGAAAAAAACGCAGCCAATCGTAGAAAAATGAATGAGGTAATGGCTGAGATCGCCACAAGAGAAGGTTTTGAGATCAAACCAGGGGCTATGCTCAGAAGCATGCAGGGCGATCAACGTTCTGCCTACAGAGAAGAATATCAGGCGTTCCAAGCCAAGCATGCAGAAGAAATCGCTGAACGCGTCAATACCGAAGCGCCTCCTGTCGATGTCTCTGATTTTGCAGACCATATAGATTATTTGGTAAAGAAGATCGGAGTAGAGCATGTAGGTATTAGCTCTGATTTTGACGGTGGCGGTGGTGTTGATGGTTGGAATGACGCCTCTGAAACTTTCAATGTGACATTAGAGCTTGTCAAAAGAGGTTACTCTGAAGAGGAGATCGGAATGATCTGGTCAGGCAACCTGTTGCGTGTTTTGGATGAAGTTCAGGCAGTAGCGGAGAAGATCCAAGCAGGGGGAATGTGATAAATAGTAGTGAGTCTGGTGTCCTGAGTCTTGTGAAAAAGCTCAAGACTTAAGACTTAATACACAAGACTAGATACTATGAAAAAACTCATATCAACAACTTTATTACTGCTTGTATTGATTGTTACTCATGCGCAAGAGGTATCGAAAGCTGATCCAAAAGATGTGCAGACGATGGATGCCATTTTAGCAGCACTTTACGATGTGATATCGGGGCCGGCAGGAGAGCAGCGCGATTGGGATCGCATGAAAAGCTTGTTTATCCCCGAAGGTCGCCTCATGCCATCAGGAAAGAATGCACAAACGGGTGAGGTCGGCTACAGAACATGGACGGTACAAGAATATATTGATCAGGCTGGGGCTAATCTGGAAAGGGATGGCTTTTTTGAAATAGAAGTAGCGCGCAAAGTTGAGGAGTATGGAACCATTGCGCATGTGTTCTCGACTTACGAGTCTCGAAGAAAGGCAAACGATGCAAAGCCTTTTGCTCGAGGTATCAACAGTATACAATTGCTAAAAGGCAAAGACCGCTGGTTTATCGTTTCGGTATTCTGGATGGGAGAGAGCCCAACTTATCCGCTGCCAGATAAGTATTTGAAACATTAGAATTTCATAGAAATTAGAGTAGGAAACCAAGGCCATTATGGTCTTGGATTTTTTTTGGTTACAGGTGAAAATTCTAATAATAGGATGTAGGATATTTTTTACATGCTACCGCCTCTAGATTGTCCAATTATAAGCTCTCAACGCAGAGCTTAAAGCGATCGAGTAAGGTTTGCCAGCCTTCTTTTTGGACTTCCGAATCTGTTCCTCCTTCGGCGTCGAAGCTTTGCACCATGCATACGGCATCATTGGGTTGTTCAAACATCACAGATACGCGTCTATCGTCTTCGAGTTGATATGAGATAAGTTTCGTTCTGATCACTTCGGTATAAGTACCGGTATAGTTGAAGCCTGCTTTGCCATCTATTGATTCCATGCGATAATCAAAGGTTCCATCCACCCGCAAGTTGTTATAAGCAGTAGGGCAGGACCATTCATTACTGGCGAAGTTCCAGTTGACGATGTGCTCTGGAAGTGTCCAGCTTAGCCAAACTTCTTCTAGTGGGGCGCTAACAGTTGTTTCTATGGATATCTTCATATAAAAAGCCCTAGACCAGTAGGCCTAAGGAATCATTCTCTTTTAGTTCTGTGGATACCAATTCTTTAATCTTACTTCGATCTGTGAATTGCCATCATTCACCATTTTTTTGAATTCCGCCACATCAGCTAATCCATCGGTGCCTCTGTAGTGGTAAGGGTAAATCATGGCAGGTTTAAAGTCCAATACAGCATCAGCGGCTTGATTGATGTCCATGGTATATGGCAAATTCATGCAAACAAAAGCCACATCAATTCCTGTAAGGGCTCTCATTTCAGGAATGTCTTCCGTGTCTCCAGAGAAATAAACCTTCTTTCCGCCCATGGTAAGAATATATCCATTACCACGTCCTTTGGTATGTCTCGAGGTTTCGTCTTCAGGCAGGTTATACATCGGTATCGCGCTAATGTTCACGCCTTGTGCCATAGTGCTTTCTCCGTTGCCAATCACTTGGGCTTTTGACTTCATGCCTTCAGGCAATTGATCCATCACTGCTTGCGGAACGATCAAAGTAGCGTTGGCGGTGTTTAAAGCGTTAAGCGTGGCCTCATTGAGATGGTCACCATGAATATCTGTGATCAAGATCAGATCAGGATCGGTTAGGCCTTCTTAAAGGGCTCCACCACCATAAGGATCTACGTAAATATTGCGGTCATTCCATGTCAGAACGACAGAGCCATGTGTGATGGGTTGAACAGTCAATGTGCCATTGTTCGTACTGATCTCATCAGGTGTAGTTCTTTTCTGTGAATAAGACAAACTACAGATTAACAGTAGAATAAGTGTTATTTTTAATTTTATTGTTTAAGGTTTTAGTTTAAACCGCTACTGATAGATCTCATTGATCACACCGGCTAAACGAACTCCGGCTTGTAAAACCCTTTGTTTTACGAGATCGAAATTATCATAAGCATATCGATAGCCCAATCTTCCGTTTTCTGGTATAGCGTAGACCTGATCTCTGAAAGACATGGACTCTAATGCCCAGTCTCTGACAGTAGCCGCTTGCCATTCCTCAACTTGGTTTTTGTCCGGATGGTTTATCCACTTAGCAAACTCTGTATAACTAAATTGCTTGCCATCGATCATACGGCTATCCCAAACGCTGTGCAGATTGGTGCTGCTCCCAAACCATTCCACGCGAATATCATTTCCACCTCTGTCTTCACCATTGCCTACATGTAAGGGTTGATGAATATCACCGACTAAATGAACCAAGAATTTCAATTTTGTAGACTCTTCCTCAGCACTCAGGCCTCCAGCTTTCAATTCTTCAATAATGGTTTCAATGGCCCAGATCACATCGCCACCCTCTTGTTTTGGTGCCGTTTCATAGGTCATGCCATCAGGTATGGTACAGTAATGCCAAGGGTTGGCATAGTCATAGGCTCGATCAGATTTGACCTCATCCATCCAAGTACTGACTTCGGCAAGCGTTTCATGACCTAAAACCCGCTTTACATTGCGCATGGCTTTTCTAGACAACATTCCATCCGCAATATGACCAACAGTACGGTGACCGATCTGTCCCCAGAATAAAGCTTTAGGTGCGTGGGAGGATAGCAAGGGGGCAACCAAGAGTAAAAAGGTGAGGGCGAATAGCGCAAGTTTGAGAACTCTGTTCATGAATCTAAATTTTTGTCAAAGTTAAATAGGTGTCTGAAAAGGCAAATGTATTCGGGTTTAATAAATGATGACGAAATCTTTAATCCCATAATTGCTTTTGTTCCTTTTAATCGTATGCCTTCCACCAGTCTTTATAGTGCTTCTCAGAATTCATATGGACGATTTCACCCAATTGTGGAACGTGAATCGCTTGATCACAGGCCTCTGCGGCCTTTGCGAATCTTTCGATAGGGTCTTTCCAGTGGTGTAGGGCCAGAGGAAAACCAGCCCAATGTACTGGTGTAAGGATCTCTGCTTTCGCCTCTATGCCCGCTTTAACGGATTCTTCAGGATACATATGAATGGCATGCCACAGCGCATTGTACTGTCCATCTTCCATGAATGCCCAATGGAATGGCCCGAGTTTTTCACCGATCTCTTTGAAGTGTGGACCTTCACCACCATCTCCGCTCCAATAGACTTTATAGTTGTCGGTTAAAAAGGCAAAACCTCCCCAAAGTGACTTGGTGCGATCACTCAAGCCCCTGCCAGAGAAGTGTCT
>CBFHYE010000049.1:0-6573 GCA_965659985.1 Roseivirga sp.
GCGAATCCACGTGAAAAAGCATCCTTTCTAAAAGAAAATATATTGCCCATGAAGGAAAGTGGACACCTAAGTTTTGTGGATTTGGAGAGCAATAATGATTTACCTTTTGATGTGATTACCGCTGACGGTCATACCGATAAGCAAATGCTTCCTAAGATGCAATACAAAGGTAGAACGTTGGTTTTTATGGCTGACTTATTGCCTTCGGTAGGACATATACCACTTCCATATGTAATGGGCTATGATACCCGACCGCTTTTAACTCTGAAAGAGAAAGAAGCATTTTTAAAGGAAGCAGCAGCGAACGACTATGTCCTCTTTTTAGAACATGATTCGGTCAATGAGTGTTGTACAGTTCAAATGACCGAAAAAGGAGTAAGACTCAAAGATACTTTCAAACTAAGCGAACTATAAATGAAAATAGGATTAGCCTTATCAGGCGGTGGTGCAAGAGGTTTTGCACATCTGGGTGTATTACAAGCGCTTGAAGAAGCGAATATAAAGATCGATATGCGCAGTGGAGCAAGCGCGGGTTCTATGGCTGCAGCTTTTTATTCTTATGGATTCAATCCTAAAGAAATCATGGAGATCTTTGAATCCACCAAACTACTCAAATTGGTTTGGCCGGCATTTAGTTTTACAGGCTTGTTGAATATTCAAAAGACGGAACCTGTCTATAAGAAGTATTTCGAAAATGACAGTTTCGAAGACTGTAAGATTCCCTTGCACATTTCTACAACGAACCTGAATGAAGGCAAAGCGGAGATGTTTAGCAGTGGCACTTTGAGTAAAGCGATCATGGCTTCATGCTGCATTCCCTTCATTTTCGATCCTGTAAAGATTGGAAACGACTATTATGTAGATGGAGGTGTGTTGAATAATCTGCCTACCGAAGTATTGAAAGAAAATGGTGCCGATGTGATCATCGGTGTTAATGTAGCCCCAGTTGTAAAGGAACCAGAACTGAGTGGTCCGAAAAGAATGATCGAAAGGGTAAGTGTGCTCGCTTTGAGTGCCAATGTTAAAGCCAGTAGTCAGTTGTGTGATTTTTATATCAAGCCCAACGAGCTAAGAAGCTATGGTACCTTTGACTTTAAGAAGTCAAACGAACTCTTCGACATCGGATATGAGTACACTTTACATGAATTGGAGTTGCTGGATAAGAAGAATAAGCTGAAGCAGCTTTTAGAAAACAAGGGGTCAAAATAATTTAACGAGTACTATCTGAAACTTTTAACCCTTTCAATCGACTTCATGTTGAAGAACGCGTAAGAGGAATAAGCATTCTTGGTTAAAGGTCATTATTCAAAACAACAACATGCATAAGTATTTATTGATACTGATAGTCTGTCTTTCGGTCAATCCGCTATTTGGTCAGGAAAAGCATACCGTTAGTGGCTATGTCAGAGATGCGGCTTCGGGTGAGGAACTTCTGGGCGCCACAGTTTTCGTAAAGGAAATGCGGAATGGTGTTGTCACTAATGGTTACGGTTTCTACTCGCTTACCTTGGTACCGGGCGATTATACTTTGCTTTTCAGTTTTATTGGCTATGAAACTTTTGAACGGAAGATCAGACTTGATCAGGATGAATCGATCAATATCGATCTCAGTGAAGAAACACAGACGCTAGAGGAGGTCGTGGTGATTTCTGAGCGTCCTGATGAGAATGTCACTGACATTCAAATGAGTCGTAATGATATTAATGTAGCCCAGGTCAAAAAGCTTCCTTCATTATTTGGAGAACCCGATATCATCAAGACTATTCAAATGATGCCCGGGGTGATCTCCGCAGGAGAAGGTACTTCAGCGTTTTTTGTAAGGGGAGGGAGCAGCGACCAAAACCTGATCTTGATCGATGAAGCACCTGTTTACGACCCATCACATTTATTTGGACTCTTTTCGGTATTCAATGCAGATATCATCAAGTCATCCGAATTGTACAAAGGAGGAATACCGGCTAGATATGGTGGAAGGCTATCCTCAGTTTTGGACGTGAGGACAAAAGATGGCAATAATCAAAAGTTTGGTGGAGAAGCCGGTATTGGCTTGTTGGCTTCGAGCATTATGCTAGAAGGACCGATTAAGAAGGATGAAAGCTCTTTTATTTTTTCAGCAAGAAGATCTTATGTAGATGTGTTTTTAAGGGCTGCAAACCAAGATAACCTGGTTTACTTTTATGATGTGAATGCCAAGGTGAATTGGCGAGCAAGTAATAAAGATCGCTTCTTTCTGGCGCTGTATACCGGGCGAGATGATTTCGATTTTGGCTTTAATTTTGGCTTCGATTGGGGGAACCGGACGGCTACTTTTCGATGGAACCATTTATTCAATGATAGACTGTTTTCAAACACTACCTTGATTGCCAATAGTTTTGATTATGGATTGGCATCTACGGCAGAAACCGATTCGTTCAATTGGAATTCGAATCTAAGCGAATTCAGTTTTAAAGAAGATTTTAACTATTACGTATCACCATCTTTGACACTAGACTTTGGGTATCACCTAACTTACCGTCAATTTGCACCCGGTGAAATAGTTCCCGGTGAGGGGTCTATCTTCGCTGAGACAGCATTGCAAAATGAACAAGCCCTAGATCATGCCCTCTATCTCTCGATCAAGCACCAGATCACTGATAAGCTGACACTTGACTATGGAGGAAGACTTTCTTATTTCCAAAATGTGGGAGATTATACACTTTACCAGTATGCTGATGTGCGAGACAATATTAATCCTACTAGAATAGACTCAGTAAAGTATGGCAGCTTTGAGACGATAGCCGATTATCTCAATTTTGAACCGCGTTTTGGAGCGAGATATTTATTGAATAGTAGTACCAGTTTGAAAGTCAGCTATCAACGGATGGTTCAGAATACACATCTGATCTCAAGCGGAACCGTTCCTGTGCCTTTCAACACTTGGGCACCAAGTTCGACCTATTTAAAACCACAAAAAGCAGATCAATTCGCTATTGGCTATTTCAAAAACTTTAAGAACAATCTATATGAAGTCTCTTTAGAGGCTTACTACAAGGATGTGCAAAATGTGACTGATTTTGCAGACAATGCGAGCATATTTTTCAACCAAGACCTTGTTACAGAATATCGCCAAGGGGTTTCGGAAGCCTATGGGGTTGAGTTTATGGTGCAAAAGAAAAGGGGAGACTTAACAGGCTTTGTCAGTTATACTTGGTCTCGTGCAGACCGTACAGTTCAAGGGGTAAACCTCGACCGAACCTTTCTCGCAAATTATGACAGAAGGCATACCTTAAACATAGCGGCTACCTATGAGCTGAGTCCTAAATGGACGTTTGGAGGTAATTTCTCTTATGGTTCTGGTCGACCTATTACTTTAACCTCAGGAACTTATGAGTTCGGTGAAGGCTATTTACCAGATATCATCACGGAACGAAATGGCTACCAACTTCCTGATTTCCATAGAATTGATTTGAGCGCCACTCTCGTGCCGCAGAAGTCGAGAAAGAACCCGAATATTGAAACCTCATGGGTTTTTGGACTATACAATCTATACAGCAGAAAAAATCCATTTACGTTGTTCACAAGCGTTCCTGTAGATGACGATGGCAATTTGATCGGTGATGGAACCGTCAGAGAGGCTAATATGATCTATCTATTCCCCATACTTCCTTCTATCACCTTTAACATTAAATTCTAAGACATGAAGTGCTTTAAATACATATTCGTCTCACTTTTTATAGGGGTATTGTCTTGTCAAGAGGTAGTCATCATTGACACTGGTGAATTGCAGGAGGCGGTCATCATTGAGGGCTTGGTTACTAACCAGAATGGACAAAGCTTTGTAAAGATCACAAGAAGCAGAGATTTCTATGCTGAGGGCCCTGCTGAAAGGATCACAGATGCCTTGGTAGATGTAGTGGTAAACGACAGTGAGACCGTCACTTTCATTCATAATCCAGAGAATGACCCGCACAAAAACGGGTTGTATTATCCGATCGGTCAGTTTGTTGGTCAGGTAGGACATACCTACAGTCTCAATGTGGAAGTAGGCGAGGAGAGGTTCGAAGCTAGCGAGACGATGTTGCCCATTACAACAATAGATTCGCTCACGACCAAATTCAACCAAGATGAATTTGACGATCCACAAGAAGAAGGGAGATACTATGCGGTACTTTTGAATGCCGAAGAGCCACAAGACCGAGACGATCGATACTTATTCAAGTTCTATCGTAACGATACCTTGGTTCGTGATTTTCCTACCAATGTCTATGTGGCGGATGACGACCTTTTAGGTGGGCGTATTGCTGAATTAGAAATACCAGGATATTATGCTATTGATGATACGGCTAGGGTGGAAATGTACAGTTTAACACAAGAAGCTTTTATCTTTTATTCTGATCTGAACAATCTGATCAATAGCGATGGAGGCATGTTCAGCCCACCACCAGCAAACCCGAGGAACAACCTGAGTAATGGGGCTTTAGGTTATTTTCAGGTTTCAGCTATTGAATCTGATGAGGTGGTGGTTTATGACCCGAGATAGCATAAACAATCACTCAACGGTAATCAAATAGTAGTTCTTTTTTCCTTTTTGAACCAAGAAGTACTTGTCTTGTAGAAGCTTGATTTCTGGCCTGGCATTAAAGTCATCAATCTTGGCTTTATTGATAGAAACACCGCCTCCTTGTAACATTCTTCGTGCCTCACCTTTCGATTTAAAGATGATCTCGTTAGTGGTCACAGAAAGCAGGTCGATATAGCCTTCAGCGCCAGCTAATGCCTCCTTGGAGATTGAAGTCTGAGGAACGCCCTCAAAAACAGATAATAAGGTCTTCTCGTCAATGGATTCTAAGTCTTCTGTGGTAGAGCGACCAAAGAGGAGGTTAGACGCCTTTATAGCCGCCTCCAGATCTTCTTGAGAATGAACGCGAACAGTAATGTCTTCAGCCAAGGCCTTTTGCAAAACACGCAAATGTGGCGCTTCAGCATGTGCTTTAACCAAAGCTTCAATCTCTTCTTTGGTTTTTAGTGTAAAGATCTTAATAAAGTTTTCTGCGTCTTCGTCAGAGGTGTTGAGCCAATATTGATAGAACTTGTATGGAGAAGTTCTTTCTGGGTCTAGCCACACGTTACCTCCTTCAGATTTTCCGAACTTTGAGCCATCCGCTTTTTTGATCAGGGGAGCCGTTAAGGCATAGGCTTCACCTTGAACTTTTCTTCGGATCAGTTCTGTTCCGGTGACGATATTTCCCCATTGGTCTGAACCACCCATTTGAATCTTACAATTCTTCTCTTGATAGAGATGCAAGAAATCGTAACCCTGTACCAATTGATAAGTGAATTCTGTAAAAGACATACCTGATTCTAGGCGGTTCTTGACAGAGTCTTTAGCCAGCATATAATTGATGGAAATGTGTTTCCCAACCTCACGAATAAAATCTAAGAAGTTGAAATCTTTGAACCAGTCGTAGTTGTTGACCAATTCGGCAGAATTTTCGCCACAATCGAAATCGAGGAATTGCTGCAGCTGCTTCTTTTGTGATTCTAGGTTGTGATTGAGTACGCCTTCATCTAGCATTGGCCTTTCAGCTGATTTACCTGAAGGGTCGCCTACCATACCTGTAGCACCACCTACAAGCGCTATGGGCTTATGACCAGCTCTTTGTAAATGAACTAGGAGCATCACCGGTACCAGATTACCAATATGAAGTGAATCGGCAGTTGGATCGAAGCCCACATAACCAGATGTTAGTTCTTTAGAGAGTTGTTCTTCTGTTCCAGGCATGATATCGTGTATCATACCTCTCCATTTCAATTCATCTACCAAAGGATTGCTCATATGCTTGTTATTCGGACGGCAAATATAGAAGAAGCAAGGGGAGGGTAAAAGCCTTAAAATGAAAAAGCCCGGTTAATTACCAGGCTACACTTCCATACTTATCTTTTGCCGGACTATCCGGACTTCCTGTGGGCTTCAGTTCTTTTGAAGAGCGAGAAGGAGAGCTTGCCCTCAACTCTGGAAGTTCAACTTCTTTGCCCACAGTGACCTTACCATTTAATTCCGCACCATTTTCTATAGAGATCTGTCTGGCGAAAATCTTTCCAAAGACCTTCGATGTCGCAGATAATTGTAATAAGCCATCAGAGATGACATCACCATTGATATAACCATCAATAGTGATATCTGCTCCGCTCAAATTTCCACCTATTTCGCCCATTTGACCAACAATGATCTTTTCTTTCGAGATCAAGTCGCCAGTGATGAAGCCATCCACACGAATACTGTGGCCTGATTCCATATTGCCCCTGATCACCGATCCTTCTTTGATCTGCGTGATGTAAGTCGATGGGTTAGCATTTGATAGGCTCTTTCTACTCATTAATACTCAGATGGGATAGTTGATTCTGATTCTAAATTGTTTTCGTCATATACAGAGACAATTGTAGAAGAGTTTCCTACATCAAGGCCAACTGCATTGGCTTTAGCACCACCATTTAATTGTGCCGAATTTATGCAGTAGCCTCTACTTGCCAAAGTCTGAGGCTCATGGCCGACTTCTAGATCTAGAATGTCTTGGAATTCTTCTTTGAAGCAGT
>CBFHYE010000050.1:0-4426 GCA_965659985.1 Roseivirga sp.
GGGTCACTGTAGCGATCTGATGTAGATCGATCAATGATCACTTTACCCTCGCTTCCAGGTGCAGATGGATCAATAAGTGTTCTTTTATCCAATCTTTTCGCCCACCATCTTTCGTTCAGAATTGCTCTTTCCTCGTCTCCCCAGTCGATATAGCCGTACCTTAAAGCGGTAGTCGTTAATAATTCTGGTTGACCATTGAAAGGCGCATCTAACATGTAGACAGCATCTCTTTCATCTGTTTCGAGGGCCGGATCTCCACCATCCTTTGCTTCGGCCCAAACTAATGTAGCCGGAACGTCAGCTCTCCATTCAACACTTCTTTTACCAAGGCGTGTAGCATCAAAACCCTTTGGACGAACTTCGTCCAGATCAATTTCAGCTAAAACATCTACGAGCCCACCATTAGCGTCCCAGATCTCATAGTTAAATGGGAATCTTGAAGCTGGAACTAAATAAGAAAAAGGCTTTTGTATATTTTGTATCAAAATGTAGTTACCATCAGGCGAGGCATTGTAGTTCTTTATGATCCCCTCTTCACCGAATTTAGTTGCTTGTCCGTTTACGCTGACCTTCATCAACTGCACGGTAGTATAGTACTCGAAAAGCGTTTCATCATAACTGTTCTTTAACAAGTCTTGATAGGTTCTTGAAGCGGCTTCTGCCCCTGCTGTTTCTTGAATAACAGGCCCTTTAGGTGCAGCAGGCTTTTCGGGTGCAGCGCCACGATGTGCAGGTACAGTACTAACCAATAGAGTTTCATTGTCAGGCATCCAATCGAAGGCTTTCACATAGGCATTGTTAACAATGGCCTCGGTTAATTTCATCGCTTGCTTGCTCGCAACATCTGCGACCCACAACTCAATACCATTTGAAACGGTATTCGTAAAAGCAATTTTTTGCTCATCGTTCGACCAACTTACATTTCCGATCTTGGGAGTGGCAGGCATTCCGTTGAATCGAAATTTATCTCCTGTTTTAATGTTTTGCATTTCCAAACCAGTCATATGAGAAGACCGGCTTCGACCATTTGTGCGAGGATTGATCCGCGTTCCTCCAATTCTGAGCTCTGGAGATGACACTTCTTCTATACTCGGATAGCCAGGTCTTTCCATCAAAAGCATCCACTCCCCTTTGGAGTCTATGCTTATAGAAGGCGTAGAAGGTGCTTCAATGAGTTTAGCGATTACCTCAGGTGGTTTTTGATAGCCATCTTGTGCCTGAATAGGCTCAATACTTAAGCAAATGACCACAAATAGGGTCAAAAAGAGTTTTTTATAGGGGTTGATTTTTAGCATGATCATAAGATTTAGAACCAATGAAGATAACCTATGTCAAGCTTTAAACAAGAAGGCTGATTTAAGAAGAAGGATTTTAGATTTGAACGGTCAATTCAATGGTGCTTCTATGGTTGCGCTGAGTTTTTCCATGTCGATATGAATCTTTCCGTCATGAGAGACTTCAAACATTGGGATGTACTTTTCAGCCCATTTGATCTCCTCCTCAACATAGCTCATGCGATCATAAACAGGGCGAACATAAGTATCGTCAAAGGCCTTGAACATGATGATCACTTCTATGCTTTTGTCCTTGCAATTGTGGTTATTCAATTCAAAAAGGGGACTTTCTTCATCAATTGGATGTACAACGGTCCAGCTATTTGAAAAGAAGTTGATCTTTTTTCGCTCGAGATTTACACTTTTGAATATTCTTCGATCTTCTTTATCCGACCAATAAGAGATCACAACGTCAACTTCTGCTTCTATCAATTGATTGTTGCTTGAATTAATAAAGCGGAACATGAGGCCATTTAAACCATTCCTGTATGGAGCGACTACCGCATGAGAACTATATGCTAGGTTTCTAGGAGGCCTCGAAAATCTAGCGAACATGAGACCTGTGGCCAACGCAAAACCCAATAAGCCCAAGAAACTCTCGAAGGCAGCCAAAATACTTACTAGATCGGTATTGGGACTCAGATGACCAAAGCCAACTGTAGTAATGGTTTGGGTACTGAAATAAAATGAGCGTAGAAAATTGTTTAAAGAAGATTCTGTTGTAGGACCGGCAATGCCTTCTGACCCTGCTACAAAATAAACCAGAGCGAAAACAAGGTTGACCAAAAAGAAAATACCAGAGAGCAATAGAATGAACTTTAACCAGGATAGATTAATGAGTTCATGGTAGGTGTCCAGGCTTTGAAGGCGTGACATTCCTTTTTTAACCACATTGAATTCTCCTTCTTTTGTGATCAACCGAGTCTCGCGATCATATGATTTCTGACCAAACCCTAATTCCTTGCTATGCTGTTTCTTGTCTGCCATTGCAACGGTTCTCAGAGAAAAATATACCTATTCTGCTTTAGATCACAATTTAGAATATGAACTTATATTTTATGGGGCTTGCCTCTGTTTGGAAAAGTATCATGCGTAATGATTGAAAATAATTAACTTATTCCGAGTTAAAATAATTCCAGTTAACCTTCTTCTACAACAAGGTTAACCTATGAGTAATTGAATTAATGTTCAAAACGAAAAAAGTATTGTTGCTCGGTCATGTTGGTGTAGGCAAGACTACGCTATTGAAAAACCTGATCGGTCAGCCCGTTCTAGATAAAGACTCTCCTCTGCCAAGCGTAGGTCTTTCCCTGCATTCTGTTGAGATCAAAGATTCAGATAAGGTTGATAAAATTGTGCTGTGGGATATTGGTGGGGATAGTACTGTTTCAAATATTGATGCCGATCTGCTCAAAGGAACACATGCCGTCATTTATCTTTTTGATGTCACTCGGCCTGCAACCTATCATGACTTAGAGGAGGAAATGAAGGCGCTGGTAAAAATGCTTCCTCAAGTACCGTTTTTGTTAATTGCCAATAAAGCTGACACGCTCACCAGTCAAGATGCGAATGACTTTGCTCATTTTCAGCATAAAGTATTTTTGTTTAGTGCGAGAAAAGATGCAGACAATTCAATCTTAATTGACGAGATCAAAAACCTATTTGAAAATGGAGTATGATCTGGATAAAATAAAACTGGGCTTGGCTAAGCCTTTGACTCAGGTGACGATCTTTCGATTAGACGGCCAGCTTGAACAGTCTTGCAATACGTTGATCAAGCTCTCTGCTAAAAGCAACCTCTATCAAGAGTTTGATTTCTTGGCTTGTTTGGAGGAGTACTTCCATCAAATGGAAGTGGGTGAAGAAATTAGGCTCAATCCTGTCGACTGGAAAGAAAAGGTAGAGGGCTTTTATGTGGTACGGCTTTCCAAGGTTGACCGCAACACCATGCAATGGATACTTTTTGATAAAAGTGGCGAAAAAGAACGTATGCAATTGATCTCTTTAGGCCGTGATCGAGCCGTGTTGAGAGCAGATTATCTTCACATTGAAAAAGAGTTACTAGAATTCAAAAATGCTGAGTTGGCCCGGATTCAAAAGTTCAAAGAGCGATTTTTTGCAGCGATCAGTCATGAAATGCGAACACCTTTGAATTCAATAACAGGGCTCGTAAAACTTTTAGAATGGAGTGACCCGAAAGCCATCTATGATTATCTGCATGCTTTGAAATCAACTTCTCAGCATTTGAATCATATCATCAATGATGTATTGGACCTGTCAAAGATTGAGGAAGGGAAGCTGATCTTAGAACATATATCATTCGATCTTAAGGATATTTGCAGAGTCATTTTGGGTGGCTTTGGGATCATAGCTCAAGAAAAAGGGATAGCCCTTGAAGCAAAAATCGATGAGGGTGTACCCCGATTTATCAAGAGTGACCCCACTAGAATGTCTCAAATACTTTACAATTTGATTAGTAATGCACTAAAATTCACGAAAGAAGGAGGGGTCTTTTTAAAGGTCGGCATGAAAGGTAAATTTTTGCATTTTGAGGTGGCAGATACTGGAATCGGTATGTCCGAGAAAAGCATTGCCAATATACTCCAACCCTATGTTCAAGCTGAAGGGCAAAGTTATCGGGAGTTTGGGGGAACTGGTTTAGGCATGACCATCGCCAATGAATTGGTGAAAGTGATGGGGGGAGAATTGAATATCGAAAGTGAGCCTGATAAAGGAACAACCATTTCTTTTGATCTGCCTTATGAATTGGCCCAAGAGGCGACCTTCTCTATTGATGACCACTATGACCCTGCCGCTAATGTTGATGCAAGTAGTTATTCATTCTTATTTGCTGAGGATGATGCCATCAGTAACATGATCATGAAGGAGCGTTCGGCAAAATGGAATTTGAATTCCACCTTTGTGACCACAGCAAATGATCTGGAGGTAGAATTGAATGAAGTCAAGCATGATGTCTTGATTTCAGATCTTCATTTAGAAGATGATTATGCACCCGATCTTTTGTTTAGGCTTAGAAAAAGTGATTCTGTAAACAGAGATATACCTATCATTTTTCTATCTGGCGATGCGGT
>CBFHYE010000051.1:0-5323 GCA_965659985.1 Roseivirga sp.
GAAGCCAAAGCGAAAGTCATTAAAAATAAAGCAATGATCCCCGGAGCGATGTCATTTGCTTACAGGAAGGGCCAGTTCTACGCTTCATCGAATACCGCCTAGAAATTCCGTTAATAGGCCTATAAACAGCACAATGAATTAGAGCTAATCTAAGGTTGTTATTTCTTTTTGTATTTCAGCTGCGAAAGCTTCGGGAAAACAGCCGGAGTATCCTTCATATACCTTTGATAATCAATTATTTTAGACTTTTTCTCTTCAAGTTTTGGTACACCAGAAACCTTAAGTAGTAAAAAGGTAATCACGATCGGTGAAATGATGGTGACCCAACCCTGTCCATAAGGCCCAACAATGATCCAAATCCCCCACCAAATACAGATCTCGCCAAAGTAGTTAGGATGTCTTGAATATGCCCATAAACCAGACTTCATGATCTTACCGCGATTTAAGGGATCCATTTTAAAGTTGCTCTTTTGCCAGTCTGAAACTCCTTCCCAGTACATACCAATTGCCCATAAGAGTAATCCTGGAATGATCCACCAACCAAATTCATGGGGAACAAATGCCGAGATGTAAATGATGGGCAAGGCAATAATGAGCAGAAGTACATTTTGAAGTAGGTAGATCTGTAGAAATGATCTCCACCAATGGTGTTTACCCCATTCCTTCCGCCATTGTGCATATCTATAATCCTCTGGCTTGGCCACATTGCGCCAAAACAAATAACCACTGAGCCTAAAACCCCAAAAGACGACAGGTATATAGACCAAGGCATCGGGACCGGAAAGACGATACTGATGTGCTAACCAATAAATGATATAGATAAAACCGAGTCCCCAAGCAATATCGACAAAGTCATCGCGCTTCACGAGTAAGGCCACGAGGTACCAGAAGACTGCCCAAACGACCATCGGAAAAAGTAGCCCTTGATAGGCATCTAAAATCACTTCAACCATCTCAATATATAATAACCCGCTGTTGCTACTGTTCCTGTGAGCACCATGCCCCAAAGAATATCTATGATCACCACCTTTACGGGCCAATCCTTTAATGTAGCCAGATTCGTAAGATCATAAGTAGCATAGGTGAAAAAGCCAAAAAGCACACCATACAGTACTGCATGGGATAAGCTTTCCTTCTCCACAGCTGGAAGTATGGCGAAAATTAGAATTCCTGCGATAAAAAGGAAATAAAAAATGAAAGCAGCGGTCCAATTCACGTCATCTGCCAATAAATGCCCTAGCAATTTGTTGTATAGATTTTTGGCAATTACGCCAAGCCAAAGTAAGTCAATAGCAAAGAATACTACTGCTGTTAGTAAATAGCCTAATAATAACTTCGGAATAGGAATTGAAAACATAAGTACCAAACGATCAAAATGGGCTAAAGTTCAATTAATAATGATTTGGACTTATAAAAGAAGTCATAAAACACTATATACAACAAAGCCAGCTATCGTAATTGATACCTGGCTATTTCTTTTGAGTAGTCTAAGCGACTTTAAACCCGCGTATTATCTCAATACGTCAACTTTAACTGCTACCAATCCTTTTGGACCTTCTTCTACTTCAAACTTCACTTTATCGCCTTCTTGAAGGGTAGAGCTTACATTATTGGCATGAACGAAGAAACGTTCCTGAACGCCATCTTGATTAATGAAACCATAACCTTTTGCATCGTTGTAGAAGCTTACTCTTCCTCTACGCTCTCCACTAAGGTCCTCTTTTTCCTGCTTAGGTATACCAAGCACAATGTCTTTAGCCTTGATGACTTTTTTCTTGGCATCAGGATCTGGTGGTGTATCTGTAATATTGCCGAACTCATCGACATAGGCCATCATGTTGTCTAAGCTGCCATCTTTTTCAGCTTCTCTTTTTTCATCGCGCTTGGCCATTTTCTCTTTGCGCTTCTGGAGTTTCTTTTTTTCTCTTTCTTTTTTGCTAAATGTAGTTTGGGATCTTGCCATGTACTGTTTTTAGGATGAAAGAGCATTGTTGCTCTTGAGTAATTAATATACTAAAATAATTGTAACACAGAAATAAACCTGTGTAAGACCTATTGGTGGGCACGATCCTAATGACCATGCTCACCTACAGGCAAAAGAATTAACCGATCACTTTTACGTTCACAGCGTTAACACCTTTTTTACCTTGTTCTGTTTCAAAGCTCACTTTATCTTCTTCGCGAATTTCTTCGGTCAAACCTGATGAGTGAACAAAAACGTCTTTACCTCCATCTTCTGGAACTATGAATCCAAAACCTTTAGAGAAATTGTAAAATTTAACTGTACCTTCCATTGTATTAATTATTAATTGTATTAAAAATATTTTTTTATTGTAATCTTTTTCGCTGAACTCACAGTGGAAATTTACCCCTCTGCTCTTCAAGCACCTCCTCTTTAAAAAAGAGGACATTATGAGGAATTAATTCACAAATGTGAATGCCTTACCTGTTTTACCAGCTCGGCCCGTACGACCAATTCGGTGAATGTAACTGTCATAAGTCAATGGCAATTCATAATTCACAACGTGACTTACATCTTGAACATCGATACCTCTAGCAGCTACATCCGTAGCGACCAATACCTGAATATCACCGCGTTTGAACTTACGCAACGCTGTCATACGGTAGTTTTGTTTTTTATCTCCATGAATTTGGTCAGAGCGAATACCTGCTTTGTTAAGCAAAGTACTTACTTTATCTGCCCATCTCTTGGTTTCTGTAAACACCAACACTTTACCTACCTCTTCTTGAGAGATCAGGTCGTGAAGCATTTCGAATTTATCTGCACCAGCAGGCACTTCGATAATATCTTGTTCTACATTATCAGTAGTTCCTGTTCCCGTATTCACTTTTACAGTGATCGGATTTTCCATCAACTCACCAATAATGCCTTCTTGTCCTTTTTCTACGGTAGCAGAGAAAAGCATAGTTTGTGTACGGTCGGCCATGTCACTCACGATTTCACGAATATCGTTTACAAAGCCCATATCGAGCATGCGGTCAAACTCATCCAATACCAAGATCGGAGTTCTGTTAAACCTCATGGCTTTCCTATCGATCATATCTTTCAATCGACCTGGTGTACCAATAATGATATGATTTCTTCTTCTCGCTTTCTTAAAGTCAGCACCAACACTAGTGCCACCGATAAAGCATGAGCTGAACAAATGAGCGCCTTTTGTCAGGCTTCTAAACTCTTGCTCAACTTGCTGTGCCAATTCTCTTGTAGGAACAACCACCAAAGCCGTCATTTCCTGAGGATCTTGCATCAATTGCTCAACGATCGGAATCAAAAAGGCCGCTGTTTTTCCAGTTCCTGTACTTGCTACACCGATAAGGTCATTGCCATTCAACAGATCTTCCAATGTTTCATTTTGGATCTGACTTGGGCTCTCGTATCCTTTATCCTTTAAGTTTTGCTTCAATAAGCCATCCAAAGGCATATCAGCAAATGTGCGATCGGCTACGTATTTCGTTTCTTCTACTGGAGAAGCTTTCTTTACGAGTAATGAGAAGTCATTAAGTTGTGAAACTCTTCTGCCTCTACCCCCTCTTTGAGGTCTGCCACCACCGTTACGTTGTCCACCATTGCTATTTCTAGGTCTGCCATCTCTTGAGTTACGTGGTTTAGATGATTTGAAGTTCGGACGATCCGTAGATGCTGAACTTCTTTTTTCCGTTCTCGGACGTCTATCGTCAGATCTCTGCTCGCGTGTTTCCGTACGCTCTCTTCTCTCCTCTGATCTAGGTGCTCTTGTTTCAAAACGATCTCCACCTTGTCCTCTATGATGCTTTTTCTTTGGAATGCGTCTCTCTTCTGATTTTGCACCACCTTCCGCTGATTTTCTCAGCTTCTTACCAAACTTGTTATCGATCACCTTATCGATATCCATAGTGTTTTCTGCTCTGCGTGCGCGCCTACCGGCCCTATTGCTTGAGCTACCCGACCTGCTTGGTCGACCTGAAGGCTTACCTCCAAATACTCCAGTACTACCAGAGCGTTTCTTTACATTTCTTGACATAAATTCAATTAATCTCCTGTGTGTAAAGCCAATTCCCAATTGGGGTACCGTTTGTGATGACAACTGAATTATAGTTCAGACATCACTTCACATCACCTAGGTACTAGGCCTAACGCACTTCTAATTTTTATATGAGATATAATTCCCTGTGGTCTGATTTGTAGAGCCTCTTTTTGTTCTTTCGCTCCGTGCAGACGTTGAAAAATCGGCTTGTAAAAAGCCTGTATTCAAATCAGAAATTAGGGGTATGAATTTTATTGAACTGGTGGGTAAAATAGAAAGCTAACCCTGCTATCTCTGCCGCAAAGGTGATATTAATAATTGGTCTTTCCTATTATGGCTAAATTATAACTGTGCAAACGTCATTCTAGGGCTTAAAGGGTGATTTGGTGAAAAGTCTTGAGTCTTTAGTAATGTGTATTGTGTACACTGCACAATAATCTTACCTGACATTCCCTTGAAGATGAGAATCTCATAATTGACAATTGGGAATGATCAATTAGGAATTAAGAATTAGCAATTAAGAATTAAGAGTTTTCAATTAAGAGACTTTTTCGATCTCGCCACTCGAAACTCGTAGCTCAAAGCTCAACTAAACATTCATCGCTCAACATTCAACATTAATCTTCCCCAGCCTTAGTGGGTGTATCGATGTAAATCGTCAACCTAAATCTCCATTAGCACGTCATTGCGAGGGAGGCACGACCGCGGCAATCTCCAGACAGACAATTAGAAATTAAGAATTGGCAATTAAGAGACTCCTACCTCAAGTAGGCAAGCTTTCGGTCTCACCACTCGAAACTCACAACTCCTAGCTTAAAGCTTAAGTAACATTAAAGATGGAATCTTGGTTATCCCGACATGAACAAACTCTTGCTCATTTCTTTGATCCTTTTTACCATGAATGAACCCTTGACTATTGACTTTGGTAAAGACAAAACGGATGCGTGGTTTTCCGTAAATGATGGCGTAATGGGCGGCCGTTCTCAGGGCGTAACAAGTTATACAGAGAACAGCCTATTCTTTGAAGGATCGGTCTCCTTTGAGAACAACGGTGGTTTTGCATCAGTAAGAAGCGATTATGAAGTCATGGATCTCTCAAGCTTTGAAACCGTGACTGTCCGATATCGCTGCAAGGGCCAATCTTTAGCCTTGAATTTCAATTATTATCAACGCTGGTGGTATCCGAATTATAAAGCGGAGCTCCCAGATACAGATTGGAAATGGGAAACCTTAACCCTCCCCCTCAATGAACTCAAGGAATATCGCATTGGTGAACGCACGGGCAATACGATTTCTAC
>CBFHYE010000052.1:0-2322 GCA_965659985.1 Roseivirga sp.
CCTTCTACAGGCACACTGTACAACTCGGGTTGAGAACCCGTTGGATATTGTCTGTGTTCTTTAGTGTCCATTCTCTGTGCACCGAAGATCACTGCACTATCGTCATGCGAAAAGGTGAAAGGTGATTCATCGTTGGAATGAAAAGTCAAACGGGTAGCTTGACCTCCTTTAGCATTCATTACGAATACGTCAAAGTTTCCATAGCGATCAGAGGCAAAGGCAATATGCTGTCCGTCTTTGCTCCAAACCGGCATATAATCGTGTGCTTTGTGATAAGTGATCTGTTGGGCATCACCTCCGCTCGTAGGTACTGTATAGAGATCTCCTTTGTAAGTAAAAACAATAGTTTGTCCATCAGGGGATATAGATTGATATCTAATCCATTGTGGTGTTTCTTGAGCGAATAAAGTCGCTGTAAAAAGTGACAGAAATAAAATAAAATAACGCTTCATATGAGATTTGATTTTGGCCGAGGAAGTTACAAAAGGCAATCGGAACTAAGAAGCGGTTTAAATCAACAATTGAATAATAGACTTTTTCAGCCAACTCATTGATAAAACACAAAACATAAAAAAGCCTCAAGAGATTTCCTTGAGGCTACTATAAACTTCAATGCTATCCTTTCCTACCTGGCGTGTATGGAGCGCCTGCTTCCTGCAAGGCGGTTTCGAGCTCACTTACTTTATTGAAGAAACTAGATATCCTTGATAAGTAGTCTTGAAAACCATCGCGAGCAAGTTTAAGGTCACTTTGTTGTGTACCTGTTGGGGCCTGTGTCGTTTCAGCATGCCCATATATGGCATTACCAACTCTACCACTTATTCCGGGCATGGTCGATTCGTTGAAACCACCTTTAAATCCATCACCGTAAAGGGCTTCTCTTTGCTTACTCAGTTCCATTTCAAGTGACTTCAGCCTACTGAATAGTTCAGGAGAAGCTTTTGGTGTTTGAACCAAAGCCGCTTTCATAAAGCGAAACTTCTCAGCTGCCTCACTGAGCCTTCTTCCTTCAATAGAAACCTTTCGAGAAAGTTCCATGGCTTCTTGCTGAAAACTTGCCATCACTTCAAAATCAGCATTTGCCGCAACAGCAGGTGTTGGTTTCACGTTAAATGACTCAACTTTACCTTGGGGAGAGAGTTCACCGTCTTTTAGTAAGTATACTTGCGCACTGTATTGACCTGGCACCACCAATGGCCCCTGCGCACCTCCAGCCCATGGCGGCACAAAGTCAGGTTGATAAAAACTGATCGGGTCAACTACGGGCATCCTGAGATCCCAAGACACTCTATTTAACCCTTTACTGGCTGAACCTTTGATCCATCTCACAGCCTCTCCATTATCGTTTTTGATCAAAATCAATACCTGAGGTGCATCCTCTTGCTGTTCTGCCTTTAAGGCTTCCCAGCCTGGAAAAGGAATGCCTTCCCCCTTAGCAATTGCCTTTTCTTGTGACTTCCTCTGTTGTTTTTGCGTTTCTGGCACCTCGGCAATGTAGTAGTCGATCAAGGCACCAAATGCTGGATTTGGTGTCCTAAAACTGGCCGTTCCTTGAGAGGGCATTCCTTTTGCCTGATAAGGCACACTTGGAATATACCACCAGGCATCTCTCACCGGTAAAACGGTATTGGTTGCATCCTCGATTGTAGATCCCAAGTTTCTTAAAGCACTGTAGTCGTCAATGATATAAATACCTCTACCAAAGGTTCCGCCAACCAAATCGTTATCTCTTTTGTGAAGTTCTATATCCCTAAAAGCAATGGTTGGCGCTCCATTAGAAAGTTTGATCCAATTGGTTCCTTTATTAGGTGAAAAGTAAACACCATATTCCGTTCCGATAAATAGTAGGTTTTCATCAACATGATCTTGTTTGATAGACCACACAATTGTCTCAGAAGGAAGATCACCCATAATTGATTTCCAAGCCTTGCCACCATTGGTACTCATGTACAAGTACGGGCTATAATCTCCATGTTTATGTGCGTCTGCCGATACAAAGAGCGTGTTGGCATTGTACTGAGAGGGTTCAATGTCATTGATAAATGATCTTTCTGGAACATCAGGCAAGGCTTTCATTTGAGACCAATTCGCACCATCATCCTCGGTCATATAAAGCAGCCCATCATCAGAACCCGTGTATAACACCCCTTGCTCCAAAGGCGATTCTGCAATGGAAGTCAAAGTAGCGTAAAGTGACATGGCGCCATTGTCATAAAGAGCATCAATACTTGGCGTGCCATCGATCATTTCAAGCTCATAACGATTTGTATTTGTGGTCAGGTCTTCGCTGATGGCTTCCCAGTTATTTCCTCTATCTGTACT
>CBFHYE010000053.1:0-2363 GCA_965659985.1 Roseivirga sp.
TTGTTCATGACATGAATATCGAAATTCTTCATTTAACAATTTTAAAATGTATACCGTTACTTATATATTGCTCTGGGTCATTTCTGATAGACACCTCAATTGAGGGCTGTGACTTATTCATAAAATTTTATTCAACATGAGTGATAGCCTAGTCATAATCCCTACCTACAACGAAGCCGAAAACATCGTAGAGATGATCGATATGGTCTTCTCTTTAGAAACAGATTTTCATCTTTTGATCATAGATGATGGCTCACCAGATGGCACTGCCGATTTGGTCAAAGGCAGAATGCAATTGTATAAAGACCAGCTCTTTCTTGAAGAAAGAAAAGGTAAAATGGGTTTGGGAACAGCCTATATTCATGGATTCCGATGGGCATTGAAAAGAGATTATGAATACATTTTTGAAATGGATGCCGACTTTTCACATAATCCGGAAGACCTGGTAAAACTAAGAAATGCTTGTAAGCTAGATGGTGCTCAAGTGGCCATTGGCTCGCGCTATGTTACTGGTGTGAATGTTGTCAATTGGCCTATGTCTAGGGTGATGCTGTCATATTTTGCCAGTCACTATGTAAGGGTGATCACCGGCATGCCTATCAATGATACAACTGCAGGTTTCAAATGCTATCACCGTGCAGTTTTAGAAACCATTGAACTAGATAAAGTGAAGTTTATGGGCTATGCCTTCCAGATCGAAATGAAATTTTTGGCCTGGAAATATGGGTTTAATGTTACAGAGGTACCGATCATTTTCACCGACCGCACGAGAGGAGAATCTAAAATGACACGCGGCATCATTAAGGAAGCTGTTTTTGGCGTACTCCAGATCAAGATCAACAGTTTCTTCAGAACCTTTAGAAGAGAACTCGACCCCTCAGACGAATTAATCGAAACGGATCGCCTTAACCGGGCGAATGCGTGAAATGATTGCTGTTGGAATGAGTAGAAAAACTCCAACGATCAAAAGCGTCAATACATTCACACCAATGATCCTAAACCAATCCCAATCGATCGGCACATGTGCCATATAATAAGTAGCTGGGTCTAAAGGAATCAATTTGAATTGATATTGGAGGAAGCCAAAGATCAGACCGATCAAATTCCCTACGAGCAAGCCTCTAAAGACCAGCCGTAGGCCATTGTAAGCGAATATCTTGCGCAATAAACGGTTTGGCGCCCCAAGTGCTTTAAAGATTCCGATCATAGGGGTTCTTTCCATGATCAAAATGAATAGAACGGAGATCATATTGAAGGAAGCGACAAAAAGGATCAGCCCTATCAGAATGAATACATTCTGTGAAAGTAAATTCAACCAATCAAAGACCTGAACAAATTTGTCATCAACGCGCTCAGTCATATGGTCTATGCCCACCTTTTGAAGAATTGAATCATCTGCATCAGCTATATCATCGAGATCATTGATGAAAACCTCATAGCCGCCAACATAGTCCTGCGCCCAATTATTCAAGACTCTGATCAATTCAAAATCACCAATCACCACTTGCTCATCAAAATCAGCAAGCCCTGAATTAAAAATTCCTGTCACGACCAAACGTCTATTCCTGGGAGGGTTCATGATAAATACCGTGGGTAATGCATCTCCAACTTCAACCTGCATCTGATTAGCCAGAAACTCACTGATCACTACTTCGCTTGAAAAAGATTTATCAGTTTCAAAATTGGGGAATCTACCCTCCACCATGTATTCGTTAAGTGCGGCAGTATCATAATCAAGACCAACACCTTTGAAAAGAAGCCCGAAAACTTCGTCATTTCGGTTGATCAACCCCGGTTTTAAGGCGTAGCGCTGCAAATGCCTAACCAGCGGATCTGAAAGAATGGCTTGCTTTCGCTCTTCCTCAAGAAGAATTGGAATCTCTTCGTATTCACTTGTGAAAGTGTACTTTTTGATCTGAATATGACCCGAAAAAGTAAAGATCTTGTCCTTAATGCTATTTTGAAACCCTCCTAGCACCAAAAAAGAGATCAACATGATGGCTATGCCAAGAGAAACACTGGCAATAGCGACTTTATGAATGATGCTGGCAAAGCTTCCCTTATCTCCGGAACTGATTCTTTTGGATATGAAATAAGGGAGGTTCAAGATTATCTTTAATTTTAGCTTTGCTCAAATATAAACGAAGCGAATGATTCGAAACGGACTCTGCTTATTCATTTTTACAATCTTTCTTTCTTGTACTGCACAAAGCGGACCTGAAAACCTACAAGTTGGTGCTGAAAGAATGGAAGATTACCTCCCTCTACTTGAGGGCAAATCTGTTGCCATGGTGGTCAATCAAACCTCAATAGTGGGCAACACCCATTTAGTGGATACATTACTTTCCAGAGATGTGAATATT
>CBFHYE010000054.1:0-2637 GCA_965659985.1 Roseivirga sp.
AAGATTCATAAACCAGGTGGTTAACCAGAAGCCTTGAACATGAAGATCGTTGAAGATCAGGAGCCCACTATTTAGTGGAATGGGCTCGAGGCTTAACAATCCATAAACTTGAAGTAAACCTCCACGCTGTAAACAGTTCAATACTTTATCTCCTAATTCTCCACCAACAGCATCAAATGCCGATTTTGCCATTAGACCTCCAGTGGCAGCTTTCACTGCCTTATAAAGATTCTCTGATTGCTCGTTGACAATGGTGTGTGCTCCCAAGGCCAGCAGTTCATCTTTTTGTTCATCTCTTCTTACCGTGCCTATTACATTGATTCCACGAGAGGAGGCAAACTGAATCACGAATTTGCTAAAAGCTGAAGCGGCAGCAGTAATGAGTAAGAAATTACCTTCTTCCAGATCAGCTTTGATCAACATACCATAGGCAGTCAAGGGATTGATAAAGGCTTGAGCTGCAACAGAATCAGGAAGACCATTGGGCTGTGGAATGACAGTATTGGCCTCGACACAGACATATTCTGCCCAAACACCCTGTTGAGTGAATATCACTTTTGTACCAACGGGCATGTCAACACCTTCGCCACAAGCGTCAACTTCACCACAAGCTTCGAATCCTCCTATTTGGG
The DNA here is from genome assembly GCA_965659985.1 of Roseivirga sp. Lineage (GTDB taxonomy): Bacteria > Bacteroidota > Bacteroidia > Cytophagales > Cyclobacteriaceae > Roseivirga. The sequence continues at coordinate 633 of CBFHYE010000054.1, forward strand.
GAGGGTGAGGCCTGATGCCGTACATTCCCCTGATGAACATGATGTCCGCAGGGACAATATTTGCTTTAGAGACTTTTACACAGATCTCTCCCGCTGCAGGGGCAGGTTTTTCAATTGCTTTGAGTTGGAGTACTTCTTGGGGTAAACCGATGTTTTCGAACAATAGTGCTTTCATAGGTCAATGCTTCGTTTTTGAATGATTCTGACAAGAATTAAAATACTCGTCATGCAGAGCAAATTAATTCTTTTATCTTACATACCCTTCACAGAGTTCACTTATATGAAATACATCAATCAATTCGATCTTAAAGATAAAATCGCCATTGTAACCGGAGCGAGTAAAGGCATTGGTAAGGATATAGCTGTTGCACTTGCTCAGCAAGGCGCACATGTTGTGGTCAGTAGCCGCAAGCAAGAAGCTGTTGACGAAGTGGCAAAAGAAATTACCGAACAGGGTTGGCATGCTTCTGCATCTGCCTGTCATATGGGAGACGATGCAGATATCAAAAAGCTAGCAGAGAATACCATTACCGTTTTGGGCGGAGTAGATATCGTGGTAAATAACGCAGCGGCAAATCCAGTTTTTGGACCTCTTGAAAATGCTGGAGATGATGCTTTTGATAAGATAATGCAGGTTAACGTCAAAGGGCCATTGAATCTGGCTAAATATTGCTTGGAGAGCATGAAAAGCAGGGGTGGAGGTGCTGTTGTTAACATTAGCAGCATTGAAGGTATAACACCGGGTGAAGGTCTGGGCTTGTATTCTGTAAGCAAGTCAGCTTTGATTCAGATGACCAAAGTAATGGCCAAAGAATGGGGTAAGCATAACATCAGAGCGAATGCCATTTGTCCGGGTTTGATCAAAACCAAGTTTAGCCAAGCCTTGACGGATAATGAAAAAATTCTGAAAATGGTGATGATGAAACAAGCATTACCGATGCTGGCGGAACCACAACATATTGCTGGATTAGCGCTGTATTTGTCCTCTCCGGCATCTCAATTTATTACAGGTTCTATCATCACGGCTGATGGGGGATTTACTATCTAGTATTGCGTAGTTTGTACTGCATATTGAGACTCACTGATTTCTGATTAACTGATAACCGAAAACCCATGAATCAAACATTTGCTACGGATCGACTTAAACCAATTTATAGGGCTTACGAGGATTTTATTACCAAAGAGTTGTACCCTACAGAACTTCATCTACTAAAAGGAGACTGGGAGGAAACAGAGGCCATCTTAAGATCCAAACGTGAATCTGCAAAAGAAGCGGGCTTATGGGCGCCTTATTTATCAGAGGCTGAAGGAGGCTTGGGTTTGTCTATGACTGAATTTGGTCAGCTTTCTGAATTGATGGGGAGTTCGCCAATTGGACATTATGTTTTCAATTGTCAGGCGCCTGATATTGGAAATATTGAATTGCTCCATCAGTTTGCTTCTGATGAGCTTAAGGAAAAATACTTGAATCCATTGATGAATGGTGATGTCAGAAGCTGTTTTGGTATGACCGAGCCAGAGTATGCGGGGTCGAATCCTGTGAATATGGCTACCTCTGCCATTTTTGATGGAGATGAGATCGTATTGAATGGCCATAAGTGGTTTACTACTGCTGCCGATGGCGCGGCTTTTTGCATAGTGATGGCCATCACTGACCCAGATGCAGACCCATATGCTCGAGCGAGTATGGTTTTGGTACCGACTGATGCTGAAGGTTTCGAATTGGTGAGGAATATCCCGATCATGGGAGATGAGGGGGGAGGATATTTTTCACATGCTGAAATTCGCTTGCATGACGTCCGAGTTCCAAAGAGTCATTTGATAGGGAATAAAGGAGAAGGATTCAGAATGGCGCAAATGCGTTTAGGGCCAGGAAGAATACACCATTGTATGCGATGGATTGGTGTCTGCGAACGTGCTTTCGATATGATGTGTCAAAGAGCAGCAACCCGTGACCTTGGCAATGGAAAGAAATTAGGGCATCAACAGACCATTCAGAATTGGA
>CBFHYE010000055.1:0-22548 GCA_965659985.1 Roseivirga sp.
GTAGTTTAAAAAGCATTTTTATACATGTGAAAGTATTAGTTGAGCTAGTAGAATTTATTGATTCCAAATCTCCCAAGCTTTTTCAGCTTGGCCATGCAGCATCTCCAATCCGTTCTTTACCCAGCATTTGGCATCAATACCTTTTTGCATAAATGAGGTGATCAACGGGTTGTATACCAGATCAAACAAGAAGTGATCTTGGGTCAGTTGTTCGTAGGGGAGATCAGGGAGTTGGTCAGTGTTGGGGTAGGTACCTAACGGGGTAGTATTGACCACCAAGTCGTGAGTTGTAAGTTGTGAGTTTTGCGTTAGGCTTTCGTAACTCAATTGACTTGAGCTAGGATTTCTTGATACAAATTGGTAATCAATCTCAAGATCTTTCAATGCATGTTCTACGGCTTTGGAAGCACCTCCTGTACCTAGAATGAGTGCCTTTTCTGGCATGTCATTTGGGCCAATGAATTTAAGCAGTGACTCTTTGAACCCATAATAGTCTGTATTGTAACCGAAGAGCTTGTTGTCGTGCACTTTGATGGTATTGACTGCTCCGATTTCATAAGCGATTGTATCGACTTCATCCAAATAACCCATTACCTGTTCCTTGTAGGGAATGGTCACATTCAGCCCCTTGAGGTTAGGGTTTTTTTCAAGAATAGTAGGTAATTTGACAATACTGTCAATCTCAAAAAGGTCATACTCAGCATCCTGTATGCCTTCTTTTTCGAACTTATCTGAAAAGTATTTTTTAGAAAAAGAATGCGCTAATGGATAGCCGATCAAGCCAAATTTTCTCATGCTGCATTAGGGCTGATGTAGGCCGCTAATCTATCAATTCCTAAAACGAGAAGAAAGCCAAAAGCTGCAAAAGCAATGGCTTCTAAAAAGAAGGGTTCGGCACTACTTTTGGCCAGGTACTCATTGGGTAAAATATTGACCTGAAAAAGTGGTTTGATCTCACCATGACGGTCAACATAGGTTTCCAAAGTGTCTTTCCAAGGCCAAACTTTGTTCAATGAACCGATCATAAAACCGGAGAGTAATCCAACCGTTAGGTTATGAAATTTCTTAAAAAGCCAGCTCACTAGACGGGCAAAACTTAGTAAACCCACAATGCATCCTAGGCCTAAAAAGATAAGATCTGCAATACGAAATTCTTTTATCGCTGTGATCACATACTCATACTTGCCAAAAAGCAAGAGAATGAAGGAACCCGAGATGCCTGGTAAGATCATGGCACAAATAGCAACAGCTCCGGCTATAAACATAAACCAAGGAGCTTCTGGTGTTTCTGCTGGTGTCGTCGCTGTAATGAAATAGGCAATGGCAATACCAGCTAGCATGGCGATAATCACCCCAAAATTCCATTTTTTGATCTCTCTCAAGATGATCAATGCCGAAATGACGATCAAACCAAAAAAGAAAGACCAGACTTGAATGGGGTGGTTGTTTAATAGAAAAGTGATCAGATTGGCCAGAGATAACACACTAGTAGCAATACCTGCGAATAAGGTGATTAGAAAGCTTCCGTTGATATGACGCCAAAAGCCTTTTATATCAAGCGTTTTTAAGCGTTTAAGGGCATCGAGATCAAAGCTTTTGATGGAATTGAGGAGCGTTTCATAAATACCTGTAATGAAGGCAATTGTTCCTCCAGAAACACCAGGAACCACATCAGCGCCTCCCATTGCAATACCTTTCAGGTAGAGCAACACATATTCGACAAGCTTTTTCATGAATTATTTCTTGTTCAAGAAATGATCAAATGTATCACCTCTAAGTCCTAGCCTGATGGTTTCAAGCGGGATAACTTCTTCAGGAGCAATATTACCAAGGTTTACATTGGCACCCATCAATTTGATAAAGAATACTTGTTGTGCTTTTTGTGGAGCTTCCCAAATGATCTTTTCAAAAGGTATCTTCGTCAAGATTTCTTGTACCAAGCCTGACCTTACTTCACCAGAAGATCTAAATAGACCAACATTCCCAGCTTCTCGAGCTTCACCGATCACCTTCCAGGCGCCGGCATCAAGCTCTTTTTGCATCAATTCAATCCACTTATATGGAGGAATGATCTTTTCAGCATCTTTAGAACCAACCTCTGATAGTACAGTGACTTGATCCTTCAGTTTTTTAATATAGTCACACTTTAGGTCGTGATCTAGTTCGATAGAACCGTCAGACACCTCAGCAAAAGGCATGTCATATTTGTCGAGTACTTTGCGGTAATCATCAAATTGATCTCTTACGATAAATGCTTCAAATAGAGTTCCACCAAAATAGAAGGGTATACCTGCTTCTCTGTATACATTGAGTTTTTCGTCCAAATTGGGTGTGACATACGAAGTACCCCAGCCCAATTTCACGATGTCTACGTATTCACCACAAATCCCAATAAAATCTTCTGCTTGTCTTACACTCAGGCCTTTGTCCATGGCCATGGTATATCCTTTTTCGCGCGGCTTTTGGGTACGCTCAGGTACGTCAGTCAAAAAGTAATGCATCTAGTCGTTGTTTCTGAATTGTTCGATGATCTTGAACAGTGCCTTTTGAGTCTCCAATTTCGGAAAGAATTCGAAAAGCACCTTATGATTATCAAAGTCCAAAATTAGTGCATTTTCTAAGAAAGTGAAGGCTTCCTTGTATTGTCCCGCTGTGATCTGATAAACGACCATGCGATAAAGTAAGTCAGAATCTTCAGGTTTTTCCTCTAAGCCATTCTCTATCAGTTCTATTGCCCTTGCATATTCACCCTGATCATAATAGATCATAGACCAATCGAGCCAGATCTCTTTTTGTTCTGGTTCGAGCAGGGCAGCTTCTTGGTAGGCTTCTTTAGCAGAAACGATATTTCCAGTTTGAAACTCCGCATTGGCAATGGCCAACCAATAATTTGTGTTTTCTGGGTCTAGCTTTAAGGCTTTATTTAAAAAATGAATCGCTTCATAAAATTTTTCCTGAGCGGCTAAGCTGCAGCCTACACCATACCAAGCGTCTTCATAGAATTGATCAACTTTAGCTGCTTTTCGGTAGTATTTGATCGCATAATCATACTGCTCCATTTTTTCATAAGCAGCACCAATGCAGCAAAACACTTCTGCAGAAGGCCCTTCATTGCTTTGTGTATTTTTATAAGCCTCAAGCGCATCGGTATATTTTTCGAGGTTCATGTAGCTATTGCCCAAATTGAACCAAGCTGAAGCAAAAGTATCATCGATCACCAAGGCGTAATCATAAGCCTTAACGGCCTCTTCAAATCTCTCAAGCTTGTTCAAGACAATACCCAAATTATACCAAGCAAAAGCTGAATAAGGGTCCTGGTCAATAAACTGTTGATAGTAAGCTACAGAATCTTCCAATTGGCCAGTTACGTCTAAGCAATAAGCCAATTCGTACAAAGCGCTTTCATGATTGAGGTTTGATTCGATAGATTTCTTGTAGTATTCTATGGCCTCTGTGTATTTCGCATTGGTCTGATAGGTCAAACCAATATTATAGTAAACCTCATCTACCTCCTCAACCATTTCTAGGGTAGATTTGAGAAGCTCAACGGCTTTTTCATATTCTCCTATGATAGAGTAAATATTACCTTTGATCGTGATCAGGTCTGTATCTGTGGGATGTAAGTTTTGCGCATCATCAATGACCTTTAAAGCCTTTGGATACTCTTCTTTGCCAATGTAGCATTGAGCCAAAAGAATACTGACTTCTGAACTAAAAGGGTATTGCTCAAGCGCAATCTTTCCTGCCTTTAGTCCTTTGGCGAAATTGAAATGATTTATATAGTGCTGGATGATGGTCTCATACTCCGAGACATCAAAAAAATTGAAGCTATTATTCTTGAGTTGATCTTCGAATCTTTGGACCAGTCCGCGTTCTTCTTCCCTACTAGGATAATCTTCGTGCATTGATGATAATAGGTTTATTCAAATTAGTGAAATCCCATTTCAAAACCACTTTTGTGGAAATAAAATTTCTGTTATCCTTCTCGCCCACAATATTTGGCGGGGGGCAAAAATACGTATTCTATTGGCAAACAGAAAGTTAATTGGAAATCATTGTTAGGTATTGATTTTCAGAAGAATAGGAGGTTAAAGACTATATTTTTGCTTTAGCTCGCCAACGGTCCAATTGATCGTTTCTTCAAGAGGTCTGAATTGAAAGTCTAAAGCCTTTTTGACTTTGGTATTTTCAAAGTGAATTTCGGTTTTTGAGATCAGGGCAGTTTCTTTGGTGATGAGTGCTTGTTTCCCATTGAGCCTTGAGCGCAACCATACTGCCCAAACACCAATTGTTAGCATCCAATCTTTTACAATCTTATCAGGAGCTTTTTTGCCAAACGCTCGAGCGATCTTTGAAAAGAAGTCTTTGTAGCGTAAGCTATCAGCGTTTAAAATAAAACGTTCATTTTTAACATCTGATTCAAGTAGTTTAACAGCTGCGGTAGCTACATCTCTTACATCTACATAGTTGACTTTTCCCGCAGGATGATATCCTTTTTCTTCATATGCATATTTGAAGACAGAGGTACTCCCTTCATCTGACCAGTTACCTGGCCCCAAAACGACCGATGGATTAATGATCTTGACATTGAGCCCTTCTTCCGCACCGCGCCAAACTTCCAGCTCTTGTAAATATTTCGCTCTCGCGTAGATCGAGTCAAACTCTGTATCCTCCCAGCGATCCTTTTCATTAACGGATGTCTGCTCGGGTTGCCTGCCGATCGCTGCTACAGAACTGACGTGCAAGAATTGCTTCACATCAGAACGAAGTACGGTATTGATTAGATCTGCTGTACCTCGAACGTTGGTCTTGTACATTTTCTTTTCCCATCGTTTATCAAATGAGATGACAGCTGCCGCATGAATTACGGCATCCATTCCTTTAAGATGGTCATCCCAGAAAATGGCTTCTGACAAATCCGTATCGATCCATTCTATTTTATCCTCGATGTCTTCTAGCAAATTAAGGTTTGACGTAGCTCTTTTGACAGCACGGATCTTATGGCCATTTTGGAGTAATTCTCTGCAAATATAGCTGCCAACTAATCCTGTGGCACCAGTGATAAAGACCTTCATTTTAGAGTTTGTTATTCAAAAGATCGAGTTGAAGCAGTTTGTTCCAATATTTAGTCTTGCGAGCTTCTTTCATCAAATCAATATGTCCCATATTGTGACAGTCGCTCCCAACTAATTTGATCGTTTTCATATCAATAAGCTTCTCGGCAAGTTTCTGAACCGGTTTAGAATAACAACCGGTAAGGGACACCGCATTGAGCTGGAAGATGATATCACGATCTAAAAGCTCTTCAATAAGCTTCTCGTTTTCAAGCAAATACATGTAACGTTCGGGATGGGCGAAGACCATTTTGTAGCCTAACATGCTGAGCTGAAAAGAGGCCTCTTTCAACTCTGGTGGTTCATTGATAAAGCCAGTTTCTACCAGAACATGTTTTCCTCCGAAGGTAAGCAGTTCTTCTTTTTGCTCAAGCCGCCTCATAAAATGCTCATCGAGATAGCATTCGGTTGCAGCTTCTAGCTCTATTTTCAATCCATTTTTTTGGATCTGCTCGCGCATAGTTTTCAATCCGCCCAAGATCGACTCCGCTGTATTGTCATAAGTACCCCACATGGTATGCGGAGTTGTAATAATTTTTCGGTATCCGAGCAGTTCAAATTCTTCGAGAATGGTTAAGCCTTCATCAATAGATTGAATGCCATCGTCTATAGCAGGGATAAGATGTGAGTGGATATCAACCTCTAATTCATATAGAGGTAAATTTTCAGTTTTCTTTTTAAGAAATGAGAATAGGCTCAAAATTTTGGAGACTTGGTATAGGCCTCAAATGTAGGCAAAACCTTGTCCTTTTCAGAAACGATAGGGTGCTCTATTCCCCAATCAATATTTAAAGCGGAATCGTTCCAAAGAATGCCACCTTCAGATGCTTTATTATAATAGTTTGAGCACTTATAAAAGAATACGGAATCTTCGAGGGCCACAAAGCCATGAGCAAAACCAGCCGGGACAAGGAAAAGGTTCTTTTTTTCAGAGTCTAAAAGCACTTTATGGTGTTTTCCATAAGTCGGAGAATCCTTTCTGATATCGAGGGCAACATCAAGCACTTTGCCTTTTACAACACGTACAAGTTTGGCTTGAGCATGAGGATTCTCTTGATAGTGTAGACCACGGAGCGTGCCTTTTACAGAGAAGGATTCATTGTCTTGGACAAAATCTTCTTCAATACCCAATTCGTGATAAAGTTTTCTTCTATACGATTCAAAAAAGTAGCCTCTTTCGTCTCCGAAGATCTGAGGTTCTATTTCGTACAGTCCGTCAAAACCAGTTTCAATTATTTTCATATCTCTTGTTGCTAATCTACGCAAAGATGAGAATCAAAAAAGCCTTTATGGTCACTATTCGTTAGTTGGACTCATTACACGGTCAATTATAATATTCATTCGATAAGTCGTAATTTTGTGGCCTTTATGGGAGGATACGAGACTAGAAATTTGACAAAGGATAAGGCTGTATTGGTGGCGCTTATCAATCGGGGCCAACCTGAGGACAAAGTTGTAGAGTATTTAGACGAATTGGCCTTCTTGGCTGAAACGCTTGACCTAATTGTTGTTAAGTCTTTTACACAGAAATTAGACAAGCCTGATATTAGGTCTTTCGTGGGTAAGGGTAAACTCGAAGAGATACAGACCTACATTAAAGCTGAAGAGGTTGAGGTGATCATCTTTGATGATGATCTGACTCCTTCTCAATTGAGAAACCTCGAGAAAGATCTAAAGGTGAAGATCTATGATAGAAGTTTATTGATCTTAGATATTTTCTTAGAAAGGGCACAAACTGCACAGGCTAAGACACAAGTCGAATTGGCACGATCCGAATATTTACTTCCCCGACTAACACGGATGTGGACTCACCTTGAAAGACAAAGAGGGGGTACCGGAACTCGTGGTGGTGCGGGTGAAAAAGAAATTGAGACGGATAGACGAATGATCCGTAATCAGATCACTGTCTTAAAGAAGAAGCTGGAAAAGATCGAGAAACAAAATGAGGTACAGCGCAAGTCGAGACAAAATGTGGTAAGGGTGGCTTTGGTAGGTTATACCAATGTGGGCAAGTCTACCATCATGAGACTGCTCACCAAGGCAGATGTGCTGGCTGAGGACAAGCTTTTCGCAACAGTAGATGCTACGGTAAGAAAAGTCGTGCTGGATCGAGTTCCATTTTTGTTATCTGATACGGTTGGATTTATTCGTAAACTACCGACTAACTTGATCGAATCCTTTAAAAGTACCTTGGCGGAATCCCTGGAAGCAGACATCCTCTTGCATGTTGTGGATGTTTCTCATCCGTTCTTTCAAGACCAGATGGAGACTGTTGATCAAACACTGCAAGAGATTGGAGCTGGCGACAAACCAACCATTTTGGTATTTAATAAGATCGATCAGTATAAGCATTTGGATGAGGAGATTATGGAAGAGATGGACAATCCGCCTCCCACTTTAGAAGAACTCAAGAAGACTTACTTCAGTAAAGGTGAGCACGATGCTGTCTTCATTTCTGCGACAGAAAAGCAGAACATGGAGGAGTTCAGGAAAGTATTAATGAAAAAAGTCAAAAAGAGGCATAACCAGATCTTCCCCAATTATTTAGAAGACAGTTACTACTAATAGTGAGTAGTGAGAAGAGTGTCCATCCCTAATATCGATTGATTTGGAATTTGTTTACTGATTATTGAAAATTGTCTCAATCTGCCGAAGTGGTTTTATGGCCTCGTAGTTCAATGGATAGAATAGGAGTTTCCTAAACTCTAGATCTAGGTTCGATTCCTAGCGAGGCTACTTTTCAATTAGGTACTTAATTTAGGTTCTCCCGATAGCTATCGGGACTACTTTCCGGAGAACAATCTTCACATCATTAATCAATTATTTCTCGTTCACATTCATGTAAGTATATCCCATTTGATCGAGTGTGATCAGCGCGGTTTTAGCCGAGACGGTCAGATCGATTTCTTTCGAAACATCTTCAAAAGGGAGGTTTCGGAATGCCAATACCTGGGCACAAACATAAAATTCTATGCCTTGCTTCTTCATTGTTTTTATCACCTCCAAATTAGGATTGTCTACACCATACTTCTCTTTATAGGCCTCGTTGTTCAAAATACCCCAAATGGCACTTCCGTGTATGACCACCGCAGTTTCAAGTTTTCTTTTGGGGACACCATTAGCAATATTCAAGTTGTAAGAACGCGCTACCTCTAATAATGGGCTTAAAATTCTGGTTGAATCAGAAACGCCATCAGTGACATCAATCGCCAACTTATAAGTCAAGCTCTTATCGTAGTCTAAAGTTTTCAGTTTCGTTTTGACTACGCCTACCCAAGGATGAAAGTCAAAAACTGGGTATTCCATTCTACCTTCTAAATGAGGAGGCAGTTGCTGAGCGTAAATGGCACAGGAAATAAATAATAAGGCAATAGCGAGGAGAGTCTTTTTCATTCAAAAATTTAAGCATTTAATTTGAACGACTAATCAATAGCAAATAAATGTTTAACGGACCCGATTACCCCATAGCACTAGACGAAGAGCAATTTGAGCACTGGCTTGAGGTGGGCAGAGCTGAAAAGATCAATTATGAATACATGCTGATCATTTGGGATGCTTTTGATGAAAAGTATGCTGCCCATTATGTAGAAGATCGATCAAAATTCGCGAACTATGAGAATTATGGAGAGTCTGTAAACACCGAGACACTCATTGCTATTTATGATCTTTACTCTGAAGCACGCATCGCTATTCCACAGGCTTAAACATTACATTTCAAAATCAGAGGCTAATTATATTTTGAAATATTTAAAAGAGCAGGCTCTTTTTCAATTACGAGTTATGGTTATTAGACTTCTAATTTCTTTAATAATTAAAATTCATACCTTTGCTCTGCCTCAAGGGTGTTCTGGCCATTTGGTCGGAAATTAAAAGGGAATCAGGTGTAAATCCTGGACAGTCCCAGCTGCTGTAATCCCACTTTTTGATTCACTGATGAATGCCACTGTTCTTATGATGGAATGGGAAGGCTCAGTGAACAGGGAAAGTCAGAAGACCTGCCTTTGAACATGTGCACTAAACCGCTTTCTGAGGAAAAGCCATTAGTTTATGAGAGAACTGAAACCCATTTTCAGTCAGGGTAGGTGGATCATCCTATGCTGGCTACCCATCTTTTGGCTACTTTCTTGTCAGCCCAAAAAAGAAACCGATACATCTGTAGAGGGCATTCAAAGCAGTAATGTGAATGTCAAAGTTGAAATCGAGCATGCGATAGGTTTTGATATTATTGATCACCAAAACTGGAAGGAACTGCAGCTTTATCGACACTACAATGACTTTGTGGATACGGTAAAGTTGGCTTTGGTCACCAGCGGAAATGTGCCTGATACTTTCGAAGAACATCAGATTATTCAAACCCCTCTCGAGCATGTAGGCGCGCTGTCTACGACACATTTATCTATGTTCGAGTTACTTGATGCACTCGACCAACTGAAAGCAGTTGAAACTAGCAAGTACATCTACAGCCAAAAGGTTAATGAAAGGGTGTCTAGTGGGCAGATCGTTGAGCTGGCGCCCAATGGTCAGTTGAATCTAGAGGCTACCCTTGTTTCTGGTATTGATCTACTCATGGGCGTGGGTTATCCAAATGCGCAAAATGATAATTACCAAAGTCTACAAAGAACAGGCCTACCTGTTATTCTAAATGCGGATTGGCAGGAAAAGACTTTGCTAGGCAGAGCTGAATGGATCAAGCTATTAGGTGTGCTATTGGGAAAAGAAGCGCAAGCCAATAGCGTTTTTTCTACTATAGAAATGTCCTATCAACAAACTTTAGACTTAGTAAGAAAGAATGTGACTGATGGCCCATCAGTGATCACAGGATTGGCCGAAGGAGATTCATGGTACGTAGCTGGCGGAAATAGTTTCGCCAATCACATTTTGAGTGTTGCTCAAGTCAACTACCCGTGGTCCGATACCGATAATACGGGTAGTATCAGACTAGATTTCGAAACTGTCTATGAAGAAGGGCTCTCGGCCGATTTTTGGTTGGTGCCCAGTACGGCAAAAACCTTAAAGGAGATCATTCAAGCAGACCCTCGCTATGCCGATTTCAAAGCCTATAAAGAAAAGCAGATCTACAATATCTATGCGCGCTATCACCCGGGTGGAGGCAACGATTATTACGAATCCGCAGTAATGGCACCTCATGTGGTATTAAAGGATGTGGTAAAGATATTTCATCCGAATCTCTTACCATATCACGAGTTGGTTTACTACAACCGCTTGCAATAATGACTTCACTGCAAAGCACAAATACTGTCAATAAGAAGAGAATAGGCTTACTCCTTTTCGGGGTAGCTATGCTTTTTATGCTAGACTTAGCACTTGGGTCTGTCAAGATCGAACCGATCGAGCTTATAAAGATCTTATTTGGTCAAGAGGTTGAGAATCAAGCTTGGCAAAACATTGTTTTAAAGATCCGATTGCCGCGTTCAATTACTGCAGTGTTAGCCGGAGGTGCATTGGCGCTTGGCGGACTGCAGATGCAAACGCTCTTTAGAAACCCTTTGGCAGGTCCATCAATTTTAGGGATCACTTCAGGAGCGAGTTTGGGCGTAGCCGCTGTGATGTTGGCTTCGGGAAGTGCAGCTACGGCATTTGCAATCAAAAATCTTGGCATTGGGGGCAGCTGGTTGATCGTGTTGGCATCTACCCTAGGTGCGTTCTTGGTTTTACTTGTCATCCTGGCCATTTCTTATAAGATCAGCGATAATGTAGTGATGCTTATTGTGGGCATTATGGTGGCTAATATTACCATTGCTGTAGTAAGCATTTGGCAGTATTTCTCTAATCCTGAGCAGATTCAAGAGTACATTCTATGGACCTTCGGAAGCCTGGGAGGGGTCACCAATGATCAATTGGCCATTTTGGTGCTGGTGGTCGGTATCGGTACTGTTGCCACTTTCGCACTTTCCAAGTCGCTTAATGTTCTTTTGTTGGGTGAAAAATATGCGCAAAGCATGGGCTTGAATGTGCGAAGATCGCGACTCATGATCATTTTTACGACCAGTCTTTTGGCAGGGGCGATCACTGGATTTTGTGGACCAATTGGATTCGTGGGCATTGCAGTTCCTCATTTAACAAGGAGTCTGCTGAATACCTCAGATCATAAAATTCTCGTGCCCACCAATTTATTGATGGGAGCAGGTCTCTTACTGCTCTGCGATATCATTTCTCAAGTGCCTGGGAGTTCATCTGTTTTGCCTGTCAATGCCATTACTGCTATGATCGGTTCACCCATTGTGATTTGGGTAATTGTGAATAGGCGGAATCTAAAATCTAGTTTTTGATGAGTAAAGAATTATTACATATCGAAAACGCAAGTGTTGGCTATGGGCAAAAGGTAGTCTTGGATACTTTGAATCTATCTATAAAATCAGATGAACTTACTGTGCTTTTAGGCCCAAATGGTTCTGGTAAGTCCACCTTGATTCGTTCGATATCTGGGGTACAAAAACTTCTAGGTGGAAGAGTTTGTCTAAAGGATATTGATCTTACAGACTATCAAATCAAAAAGCTCGCCCATGAGATCAGTTTGGTACTCACTGACAACTTGGCTCCTGGCAATTTGAGCGTTTTTTCATTGGTAGCACTGGGCCGGTTCCCTTACACTTCTTGGCTTGGTTCATTATCCCAAGCTGATGAGGAAGTGATTCAATGGGCCATACAATCTGCTGGAGTTGAAGAATTTGCAAATAGGCAACTTGGCGAGTTGAGCGATGGAGAAAAGCAAAAAGTGATGATCGCCCGGGCATTGGCTCAGGAAGCTGATCTGATGATCTTAGACGAACCAACTGCTCACCTTGATTCGCCTAATCGGATTGAGATCTTTCACCTGCTCAAAACACTTACAAAGCATAACGAAAAGGCCATATTGATCTCTACACATGATATCGAAACGGCTTTGCGCTATGCCGATAGGCTTTGGTTGGTGGTTGAAGATCGAGTCGTAACGGGTATACCCGAAGACCTTGTTTTACAAGGACACCTTGAAGAAGCATTTAAGGCCGAAAACGTCAGCTTTGATTATCAAAAGGGCACATTTAATCGAAACATAGCAACAGAAAACAAAGGGGTCAACCTCTCTGGAATCCCTGTTTTGGTGCATTGGTTGGGCCATGCACTGGAGCGAAATGGTTTCCATGTCTCCCAATCTGCTGCGCTGAAGATCTTTGCTGAGGGAACCAAAGAAGCACCATTAATGAGGATCGATGGTGTGGATAATTCTTATGAAACTATTGAAAAACTACTCCTTGAATTGACGAATGAAGAAAGCTAATATTATCCTACTTGTGGTTTCAATTGCCATACTAGGAAAAAGTTTAAATGCCCAAGATGAGAAGATCAAAGACCTAGGTAGGGTAGTGGTGACAGGCAACCGTTTTGAAACGCCTATCGAGAAGTCTGGAAAGGTAATCTACAAGATCACCGAAAAGGAGATCTCCAAGTCAACGGGCCGCACAGTTGCTGATATGCTTAATCTCTTGCCCGGCATAAATGTAAATGGGGCCTACGGTACACCGGGAACCAATTTGGAATATAGCCTAAGAGGAGGTAGAAATAGGCATACGCTTATTTTGATCGATGGCTTGCCCATAAACGACCCTTCCCTGATCTCAAATGATTATGACCTTCGGCTCATCAATTTACAGGAGGTGGAATTTATAGAGGTATTAAAAGGAGGAGCCAGTACGCTTTATGGCACTAATGCTGCAGCGGGAGTCATCAATATCAAGTTGAAAAGCCCAGAAGCAGTAGAACCGGAGGTGAATTTTGTTCAGCAAGTAGGTTCATTTCAATCCTTGAATACGAACGTCAACGTTCAGGCTAAAACAGGAAAACTGAGTTATTTGATTGGAGGGTCTTTCGGAATCAGTGAGGGAATATCCGCAGCGAGCAGTGGCGATCCCTCCATCAACTTTGGGAACGATGGCTTTTACAGATATACTGGGAGAACACGACTTTCCTATGATTTTTCAGAACAGCTTAGCCTGAGTGGTAATCTTTCTTATGAAGACCTACTTTCAGATTATGATGGCGGTGCATTTTTTGATCAGGATAATCAATTTGATATCCGTCAACTAAGCTTGGGTTTAAATCCTAAGTATAATTATCAAAACGGTTCTCTTCAATTGAAGTATAGTTTCAATCGTGTGAGGCGTGAGTTTATCTCGGATTTCCCTTTTTCAGCCAAAGGATTTAATACACAGGCTGACCTCAGCAATGAGTACATTTTCAGCGAAAAGCTTAAAACGATCATTGGTGTTCAATACCAAGATTTCAGTTTTGAAAATGAGGGAGAAGAACCTAATCAGTACAATATAGATCCCTATTTGCACCTCTCTTGGGATGTATTTGGAGGCTTAACCTTCAATGGGGGTATTCGCTTGAATACCAACAGCGAATATGGAACCAACTTAGTTTATTCAATTAACCCCTCTTATTTGATCGATCTTGGTCAAGAAAATCAACTCAAGCTTTTTGGGAGTTATTCAACCGCGTACATCACCCCAAGCTTATTTCAGCTTTTCTCCGGCTTGTATGGAAATCTAGACCTACAGCCAGAAGAAACAGCATCTGTAGAGGGAGGTTTATCGCTCTATTTAGGTAATAAGATTACTTTAAATGCTGAGTATTTTCAACGGGAGGAGACTAATGCCATTGACTTCGTTTCTCTTTTTGATCCGAATGGTAACTTTATTGGAGGAGAATATCAGAATATTGATGGAACCCGTGAGATCAATGGGATTGAATTGGACATCACGTATTCTCCGACTGATAAAATAAAGGTCGCAGGTCATTTCGCTGACTATCAATTTGGTGATCCGAGTCAATTTTACAGAATACCAGCTCAAAAGCATGGTTTATCTGTTGATGTAAGTCCTCTTGAGAGAACACAAGTTGGTTTAGTTTGGACTCATTTTGGAGAAAGAACAGAAGCGATTTTTACGGATCCTTTTCTAGTCGATTTGGCTGCTTATGATGTAGTCGACCTCACTTTTTCACATCAATTATTCGAAGGGCTTAGCATAAATGGAGCCGTTTATAACTTGCTAGACGAGGATTTTGTGAGTGTTTATGGGTTTAATGCCCGGCCTGTGAATTTTAGCCTTGGGGTTTCGGCAAAATTTTAATTATTGGTTGCTTGATTATAATTCGAGTGGTCCGGTCTTCGGATTAATTACGTATCTATTGCAACTCAATTCATTCAATTGCTGTTAATTCCATTATGAAAAGATCGATGCTCATTTTTCTTGTTTCATTTGTGTTCATGTCTTGTTCTCAAGCGGAAAAGACCTTTGCACAGTCTTCAGCAGTACCCGATCATGAGGGCTGGACGGCTCTATTAGAAAAGTATGTGGAAGCGGATGGATTGGTTAATTATCAAGGCTTTGTGAATCAAAAAGACCAATTGAACGCCTATACACAACTTCTTTCTGACAATCCCCCTGCAGAAAATTGGACAAAAAATGAGCAGTTGGCATACTGGATCAACGCTTACAACGCATTTACGGTGAAGCTCATCGTTGACAATTATCCTTTGGAGAGCATTAAAGACCTTAATCCTACCATTGCTATACCGATGGTCAGCACCATTTGGAATAAAGAGTGGTTTCAAATTGGAGGTGAAGACTTTAGCCTAGACCGTATAGAGCACAAGATCTTAAGAAAAGATTTTGATGAACCTCGCATTCATTTTGCTGTCAATTGTGCCTCCATGTCCTGTCCTGTGCTAAGGGCAGAGGCTTTCGAGCCAGACCGTATCGATCAACAATTGGAAGAACAAGCCAGGATATTTATCAATGATCCGTTGAGAAATGATCTTAATCCGAACAAGGCTCGTGTTTCGAAGATCTTTTCATGGTTCACAGGTGATTTTACCAATGGACAAACACTAGTTGAGTTTCTTAATCGTTATGCGGAGAGTAAACTTGATCCTAATGTGCGTTTGCGTTACCTCGATTATGATTGGTCTTTGAATGACCAAACTGAAGGAAATTGATGTAAAGTCCCTTTTGCTATCTGTAAACTAAATTCGGTTTCGTTTTTTTACTATTATTGTGGCTTCCTAACCAAGGTCAATTCGATATGAGATTGCGCGCTTTAGCGTTCTTCCTTTTTCTAACTCCATTGCTCAGCCAATCGCTCAGTGCATCTGGGCTAAACCATGAACTTGATTCTATAAAAAACTCAAAGCCTAAGGCTTCCAACATTCAACCTATTGATTCAATGGTAGGCCGAGTAATGCGAAGTCTTCGACTCGTTGGCGCAACAGTGGCCATTGTCAAGGACGAAAGACTGGTTTATGCACAGGGCTACGGCTATGCCGATCTAGAAGCTAAAGAACCTGTCACTCCTGAGAGCAAGTTTAGGATTGGTTCCATTTCCAAGTTGGTTACCGCGGTAGCTGTTATGAAATTAGTAGAAGATGGGGAGATCAGCTTAGATGATTATGTGTTTGGAGAGCGCGGGATCTTGAAAGGGGGCGTTTATGATAAAGTCAAGAATCGCAATGTCTATAATATTAAAGTGAAGCATTTGCTCAACCACACAGCTGGTTGGAGTTTGATCACTTATGGCGATCCAATGTTCATTCCTCACAAAATTCATAAAATGGACGATGCTAGTTATCCAATTGATTTCGATGAAGTCATTGAATTTGTGATCGAAAGGCATTTGCCTTACAGACCTGGCACAAGATATAATTACTCCAATTTTGGCTACTGTTTGTTGGGCAGAGTCATTGAAGAGGTCACTGGTGACGATTATGAAGATTGGGTGCAAGACAATGTGCTGGAGCCCAATGGTATAGAAGGAATGTCTATTGCGGGCAATTTACTTGATGATAGACAAAGGGGAGAAGTCAAATATTATGACAAAAGTGCCGATAATGAACAATTGAGTTTTGATGGTTCAGGCGAAATGGTTTATAAACCTTATGGTGCAGATGACATTGAAATGCTTGGACCTGCAGGTGGCTGGTTGGCTACCGCAACAGATCTCATGCGCCTTACGGTGATGATCGATGGTTATTCAAAGCGCTATCCTGATATGTTGAGCAAAGTACGAATCGATCAAATGGTGAAAGGTGTTGGAGGTGTCAATAGGCCGCTCGGATGGAGAACGACCAAGGGAGAGCATTGGTGGCGTACAGGTACACTTTCAGGTACTTCGGCATTGTTAACACGAGATGTAAATGGCTATTCTTGGGTAATTATTGCCAATACTACACCTAGAAGAGGGAGCTTTCCGACAACAAGTCGATGGGCGATGAGAGAGGGCATCAAAATGGTCAAGTCTTGGCCAAGCACTGATCTTTTCAATGAATTATATGAATAAGAAAGGCCGACTTGCTAAGGAGCGAAATCGGCTTTCAACCATAATTAACCCTAATTAAAGACTAGCTAGACTAGTTTATTTCGTGAGTGTATAATATTGATCTCCTGAGAATTCACTCAAATATTCGGCACTGTTGACCAACTGACGAAGTGCTTCATTTTGGCTAGGATCACCTTCCATTACTAAATTCCCTGCTGCATCAAACACTTTGGAGGTATCAGTTTCTTCAACTGTTTCTTCAAGCAATGTTTGTTCTAATTCCATTTCCTCTGCAGCAAACCATTCGTCTACTTCTAAAATGAGTTCAGACTCAATCGTAGACATTGCTCTTTCGCTATTTTCAGATTTTACGATGCCTGCTTGAAAAAGTGTAATGAACGCGAGACCAATCGCGAGCAATGCACTTAAGTTTTTGACTCTTAATCTGTGTTGTTGAGTTTTATTATTTGGGCTTTTCATGACCGTGTTATTTTGAATTAATTGTTGTTTGACCTGCCAATTAATAGTCAATCGCTATGCCATAACATGTAAGTAACAGAAAATGAATTAGTTATGGCGTATTGTTCGAAAGTGTACAAGAAAAAGTGTCCTATTTGCGTACACCTTTTGCTTGGTTTACGAACACTTTCTATTCGTATCTAAGCGACTTTACAGGGTCGAGTGTGGCTGCCTTGTAGGTCCTAAATGAAATGGATGCCATCGCAATTATGGTGGTGATGATGAAGGCGACCAAGAATATTATGGGATGGATGTCTGTGCGATAGGCAAAGGTCTCCAACCAAAAACTAGCGCCTAAATAGCCGAGCGGAGCCGCTATAATCGTGGCTATCAAGATATAGACTACGTATTTCTTGGATAATAGCAACATCAAGCCTTGCACATTAGCTCCAACTACTTTTCTGACCCCTAACTCTTTGGTTTTCTGCTGAACGATGAAAGAGATTAGACTGTATAATCCTAGGCTTCCTATTGCGAGCGCAAGAATCGCCACAAAGTTTACGAACTTGAATATGAGTCTATCCAATTCGTAATTAGCGGCTAATTCATCAGTATAAAGTTGGTAACTCGGTGTATAATCAGAATTGTATGCTGTGCTTACTTTTTCGAAATGCGCCATGGCATCAGAATAATGGCCTTCAGTAAACTTTAAAAAGCCTTGATTATAGCCTTCAAGATCTCCTTCGAAAATGGAGGGTCTGATCTCTGAGCTCAGATCGCCAGTATGGAAGTTGTCCAATACACCAACAACGATTCCCCAAACGCCATTCACATAAACTCTTTCGCCTATCGCTTCTTCAGGTTCTCCCAAATTCAGTTCATCTACCAGCACCTTATTAATGATCACTTTTTGGGTGGAATCGTAATAGTTGGACTTCGTGAACCAGCTGCCTGCGAGCAGATTCATTTCAAAAAGATCCAAGTAATTGATATCGACATGCTTATAGTCACAATTAATGGCAGCATTTTCACCCATTTCAGGCGTATAAACGCTAGTGCCCCAATTGAAATTAGAATTTGGTCCGCCTGTACCATAAGTCACGTTTTCGATGTATGGGCTTTCCATCAGTATGGATTTAGCTGCGGCCAGCTGCGTTTCATCCACTACAAATCTGGCTGGCATAAAATCACTGAATCCAACAATATTTTTAGTTGAATAGCCTAGATCTTTGGTTTCTATATAGTTGAATTGTGCATTGAACACGAGCAGGACAATGACCAACACTTGGGCAAAAACGAATTGAATGATCAAAAG
The DNA here is from genome assembly GCA_965659985.1 of Roseivirga sp. Classification (GTDB taxonomy): domain Bacteria; phylum Bacteroidota; class Bacteroidia; order Cytophagales; family Cyclobacteriaceae; genus Roseivirga. Next base: position 18,208 of record CBFHYE010000055.1, read on the forward strand.
TGAATTCCGAACATTTGCCTTTGATCCTTTTACTTGATTGAATTTACCTCTCAATACCTGAAGCGGATTGAACGACATCATCATTGCCATGGGGTAGAAACCGGCTGCCAGTATGATGAAAATGGAAAGGGCCAAAGTGAAAATTACAGATGAGCCTTCTACTTGAAGGTCCACATTGACTTGCGTGATCATCATATTTACCTGATGAAGCAGCACTTCTGCTAACCAGATCGAAAAGAAAGCTGCCGTAAAAACAAGTACGCTGAGTTCTATGAAGTTCTGAGCCGCAAGATCTTTTCTAGAGCTTCCTAAAATTTTCCTTATCCCGATCTCAGCACTTTTCTTTAGCGTTTGAGCCGTGGATAGATTCACGAAATTGATCAAAGAGGTGGCTAAAATGACAAATGCAATGACGATCAGAATATATATAGTTTCACTAGGGATGGTATAGTTGACTCCATTACCAAACCTGTCATCGGTATGAACCTCCTTTAAAGGACCTAGTTCAAAAGATAAAACCTCTGCATAATCTTGGCCAAGGTTGTCGACTATGATCTCATGAAATTGATTGGCCATATCTTCTGGATCTACTTGTTTCGGAAGCATGACCCATGTAGTTCCAATGCTTGTTGTTCCCCATGAATCATAAATATAAAAGGGCTCAATTTGCTTCATCATGGCTACATTAGCGAGCATCTGATAAGGCATATTGGTATTCTTCCTTGTGTCTTTGATGATCCCTTTTACCACCCCAATATCCCTTCTCATAAAATCTATAGATTGTCCCATAGCATCTTTGTCGCCAAACAACTTAAAGGCCATTGATTCGGTAAGGATCACCGACTTGGGATCTTTCATGGCGTCTTCAGCGGATCCTCGCACCCATTCTTGATCGAACATTTCGAAATAGCCTGAATCAACAAATAGGATCTCATTCTGATCGAATTTTTCCTCCTCAATGTGCAGGTATAGTCGCATTGGACCGATAGTTCGAGATACAGCCTCTATTTGAGGGTAGTCTGTTCTTAAGATCTTGTGAAGTGGTTCTGGAGTTTGACTTCCATAGCTAATACCCCATTCTCGTTGCTCCAATACATTTACTCGGTATACCCTGTCAGCATTTTCATGCTGATGATCGAATGAGTATTGATATTGGATAATGGTGAAAATGACAATGCTGATCGTCATTCCAAGAATCAAACTGATCACATTGATCGAGCTGTTGGATTTGTTTCTGCTGATTCGTCTTAATGAAGTGGTAAAGTGCTTTGCTAACATGATTTCAAATAAATTTACCTTTTAATAAACAATTGACGAACCCAATATTATAAGTCGTTAAATATCAGTGGAATAGAAATTTAAAGCCGAGGTTTTGATTCCGGTTTTGTTCCTGATTGAAACAATTAGGTGTTCCGATTTGAAACACTAACTTGGATTCACTCTACTATCTCAATAGACATCTCATTGAAAATGGATATATTGTTCTAACTCAAATGATAAAGGTCCTCCTCGTTGAAAATCCCTGCCACTATTCTTGTAGTCGATGATGATGAAGATGTTTTGATCACTGCTGAAGTGGTTTTAAAACAGAAATTCAAGTCTATCCATTGTATTTCCAATCCGGATGAAATAACAAGTGCGTTCGAAAGGATGGCATACGAAATTGTTTTGCTAGACATGAACTATTCCCCCGGAGATGCTTCTGGAAAAGAAGGCTTAAAATGGTTGTCTTGGATCAAGGAGAATTCACCTCAGACACAGGTGATGATGATCACGGCCTATGGTGAGCTAGAATTGGCTGTAGAAGCCATGAAGAGAGGGGCTGTTGATTTTGTTACCAAGCCCTGGCAGTATGCGGAAATTCAAGATAAGGTACAATCAGCGTATGAGTTGGGTAAGAAAAAAGAAGAGGTCGATATCATCAAACAGGGCAATAGGAGCACACCTCACAAAGATACTTCAACTCAACTGATCGGGGATTCTCCCAAGATGAAAGCGCTAGATGAGGTGATCGAAAAAGTAGCACCGACTGATGCCAATGTCTTGATCCTCGGAGAAAATGGAGTGGGTAAGGAATTGGTAGCCCGATCAATTCTTGAAAGATCAAAAAGGGCTCAAGCGCCATTTGTGCAAGTTGACATGGGCGCATTGACCGAGAGTTTATTTGAATCTGAGCTTTTTGGACATGTTAAAGGCGCGTTCACCGATGCCGAGACCGATAGAGAAGGAAGGTTTGAAGCCGCTAATGGCGGAACGATATTTTTGGATGAGATCGGTAATCTCTCATTGCCCATGCAAGCCAAGTTACTCAGTGTTCTACAACGGAGAGTGGTTTCAAGATTGGGAGAACATCAAGAGCGCTCAATTGATGTCCGTGTGATCGCTGCAACCAATGCCAATATGGAAGAAATGGTGGCTCAAGGCACTTTTAGAGAAGACTTGCTTTACCGATTGAATACTGTTGAACTTCCTGTTCCACCTTTAAGAGAAAGAGGTAAAGATATACTGACATTGGCAGACTATTTCTTAGTGAATCTTGCCAAACGCTATGAAAAAACAAAGAGTGGCTTCACTCAACTGGCAAAAGACCAATTAGTAGCTTATCAATGGCCAGGTAATGTACGGGAGTTGGCGCATACCATCGAAAGGGCTGTTATCATGAGTAGTTCTGACGAAATAGATGCCTTTGATCTTCTCATGAAGTCAACAACCCAGCATCAATCGAAAGTAGATACCACCAACTTAGAAGAACTCGAGCGAAGAACCATCGAAGAAGTGATCAGACGTTGCGATGGAAATATGAGTAAAGTGGCAAAGGAACTAGGTATTGGGCGAACCACGCTGTATAGAAAGATCGAAAAATATGGTTTTTAAACACTTTCGGTTTTTAGTCATACTTCGAGTGCTCGGCATTCTTGTCAGCTCATTGGCACTGATGTGGTCCATCTATGAAACGGATTTCCTGATGACTCCGATCGTGTTTGGTTTGTTCACCGTCATTCAAGTGCTGGCACTCATTTCATTTATGGAAAGAAGCACACGACAGCTTAACAGCTTTATGGAATCCTTTGTCGATCAAGACTATACCAGAAAATTTGAATCACAATATGAAGGGAAAGTATTCCGCGAACTCTCGCAAACGTTTAACCGGATTTTGGATGAGTATGCACGGCTTTCGGTTGAGAGAGAAGGGCAGTATCAATATGTAAAGCAGATCAATGAACATGTGCAAGTGGCACTGATCAGTTTTAAAGATGATGGTAGAATCGACCTGATGAACAAGCGCGCACAGCAATTGCTCAATTCACCATTGCTATATCGAATAGAGGATCTTTCCCATTACGAAGTTGGTTTGAAAAACTTGATTTTAAGATTAGGATCTGGAGAACGGGAGCTATACAAAACCGCCCAATTGAGTTTAGCCGTGGTAGCGAAAAAATTCTCCTTGGCTAAAGAACAATTCACCTTAGTTGCGATTCAGGATATCAGCAAAGAGTTGGAAGCCAATGAGCTTGAATCCTGGCAAAAATTAATCAGAGTGCTGACCCACGAGATCATGAATTCCATGACACCAGTACTTTCACTTTCTACGGCAGTGAAAAAATTAGTAGAGGAGGAAAATTCCTTAATAGCTAAGGAGAAAGTAAGTCCGGAAGACATTCTGGACATACACAAAAGCATTAAGGCTATTGAAAAGCGAGGAGAAGGTCTGCTCAAATTTGTCAATGCATACAGAGGCTATACAAAGATCCCTGAACTTGAATTGGAGAAAGTGTCATTTAAGGCGTTGATGGACGAAGTTTTGACTTTGTTTGATGAGCAGATTCAGGAGAAGAAGATCGCAGTGAGATGTGATTGCGAGTTTGATGCGAGGTTGGCTTTAGATTCAAAACTGATCACTCAAGTGTTGATCAATCTACTGAAGAATGCGATAGAAGCGCTTGAAAAGGTTGATAATCCAAAGATCGAATTGTCATTGAAGGGAAGAGATGAACAGGTCAGTTTTACTATCTCAGACAATGGTTCTGGAATCCCTGAAGAGATCCGAAATGACATTTTTGTGCCTTTTTTCACCACAAAAAAGGAAGGTTCGGGTATTGGTCTAAGTCTTTCCAGACAGATCATTAAAGCGCATGGTGGAGACTTATCGTTGATATCGACAACACATGGTTGTTCTTTTGAGCTGATACTCCATTAAAGAGACTTACTCACCCATCAGCTCCACTTTATAAACGAAGTATTTGGTATCGCCTCGCCAAGGGAGTTTAATGTATTTTTCCTTGTAGTAAAGTTTCGCACGAACACCTTTTTCCATGGCGGTTTCGATACGGCTGAAAGCGA
>CBFHYE010000056.1:0-2195 GCA_965659985.1 Roseivirga sp.
AAAGCGAGGATATAAACGTTTATCGATCAATAAAGGGTTTCCGTCATTAAAGACTTCAACTTCTTCTTTATAGGTATCATATTTTAAGTATACAGTTCTAGCTTTTCCATTTTTGTCATAAAGCACACCATTCTTGTAGTCCTCTATAAGGTAAGGAGTACCATCCGTGTCTTTATATTGACCTGTAATTCTTAGGATTGTATTAGCTGTTCCAGTCGTATTACCAATTTGACCAAATGCAGGCGCACCCACAAATAAGAGCAACAATATCAATACCTCGAGTTTTCGCTTTAGTTTCATTTCCCTTTAATGCTTATTTTATTAATACTTTTTTGTTAATCAATATGCCTTCCTCTATTACAATTCTAACCAAATAAACCCCAGCAGGAAGCGCTTCTACTGAGATTCTTTTTGAGAATTCTCGGGAGGTTTTTTCCTCATTTACCTCCACAAATTGCTTACCATTCAAGTCTACTAAATTGATAGCAATCTCTCCAAAGTAGTTATTGACCATACTAATCGATATCCAATCATCGGTTGGATTAGGAGAAATTGTAGTTGCTCTATCGAACTGTTCTACAATTTCCTCTTCAATACTACTTACAATGATTTCGATCTCATTTGACTTGAGATTACAATCATTGCTAAATGTTACAACAAAGTAAACACCATTTTGATTCTCAGTGTTTAAAGTTCTTTGAGTGGCATTTGCAATCGGTTGTCCGTCCTTATACCATTGATAAGTATTAGCCTGTTGCTGACTGGCTAAAACCCCGTCATTGTTTACAATTGTGTTCGGTTGTAGATCATTATCACCTATTGTTATGGATTGGCTATAAGTCTTTGTGTCATTTGCATCAGACACCATAAGTGACACATCATAAGTACCTAGTGCCTCAAAGACATGATTCGGATTGGGGTCACTAGATGTTGTTCCATCTCCAAAGTTCCATTCCCATGATTGAATGCCCCCTGTACTTGCATCAATGAAATTCGTTAATGAATTGAGACAAGTGTATTGTATTGTAAAATCTGCAAATAGAACATTCTCGCAACTCACCAAGGGCCATGAAGCATTAGAACTCGTAGAATTTACGCCAGCGGTAACGGACGCGGTTCCTACCACATCCACATTAGTGATTTCAAGAAAATCTAAACAAACCTTCCTGTGACCATCGAGCTGTATAGCCCCGGGTTGCTCTGGCAGTCCATTCAAAGTGATTACTTTTTCACTAGTACCAGTTGCGTCTAGTTCTCCGTTGACGAGAATTAATTTGTCAACTCCCAGATTCAAACTAGAACCAGGCTCCAATTTAAGGTCCCCAATTGTCAAATCAGATTGAAATTCTAAAGAGCCTTGATCTGCAACGAATACATTCGACAAGGTTGAGTTTGTACCAGAAACTAATGTTGTTCCTTCAACATTAAAATTCCCGTTAAGCGTAAGCTCATTGAATACAGCCGTTACATCTGCACCCTTAATGTGATAATTCGCACCATTGTCTGTAATCGAAACATTGGCCCCAAAGTCTACATTGCCAGTGATATTCAATGTAGCATCACTTAAATTCAGATTTGAATTGGTGCTCCCAGCTTTTACTAAATTATTGAGAGTTAAATTAATTCCCTCAAGATCCACATGGCCTTCCTGAATAGTCAGGTCATTGATACTGTTTTCTCCCATGAACTTCCAAGTCGTGGCACCGGAGTTGACTATGAGATCGATATTAGAAAGGTCAATTTGATTGGCGTTAAATACATACTCAGGAGCAGAAGATCCCTGTAGCTCTATCGTACCTTGATCGACAGTAATCGGACTACCTAAGATCAAATCTGACGTAACACTTAGCTTAAAACCACCCAATGCAATACTGGTTGCTTCAGGCGCAAGCCATTTGATCCCTCCAACAGCCGCATTTTGAGTTAAAGTAACACTTGGCGTTTGTCCATCTGTGAATGAATTATCATCAAAGATCACCATATCGGTAGTTCCAGGAATAGTGTTTGCAGCATCACCACCGGATGTAAGTGACCAATTCGCGCCATCCTCCCAACTACCACCGTTAGTTCCTATCCAATAATAAGTTTCATTTTGTGTTTTAGGTGTATAAGTCAGCACCAATGAAAACGCCTGCTTTCCATCAGCCAATTCACCTTTATGGCCTATTGTAAGTCTCTGTGGAGAACCATCAGTA
>CBFHYE010000057.1:0-9173 GCA_965659985.1 Roseivirga sp.
AGACCCAGAGCATTCCATCTTTTTTGAGTGCAGCCTTTAGATTTAAAATGTTGGTTTCTAATTCATTCAAGTCTTTAAAGAATACATGAATGAAGTCTAATTCGACAGTTTTTAGATCAGGATAAAGAGTACAATTGATCGGTAATTGTCCTAAATTTTTCCAGTAATCAACGGGTGCGTTCTGCACGAAGATTGCATTTGATTCTTTAATGCCCAGTTTGTTGATCAATGGAGTTTTTGAATATCCCGCCATAATTTCTAAACATACTTACATACACGAATATATTTCAATAATGTTACATAAAACAAAATATAATTCTGTATATGTTTAAAAACAAAATAATATACTGATTTGTAAAACATGAAGCTATGTTTGTTTTTAGTGAATTATGCTTTGAGCATAAGTGATCTATTCACTATAAATCAAGAGTAATTATTGGTGATTAGTCGGGGCTAATGTTATTTTTGCGCATGGCAGAAAAGATCCTCATTCTAGATTTCGGATCACAGTATACTCAACTCATCGCCAGAAGAGTTAGAGAGCTTAATGTTTACTGTGAAATTCACCCTTACAATCATTTACCAGAAATTACGGATGACATTAAAGGTGTCATTTTATCGGGTAGTCCTTGCTCAGTTCGCGAAGATGATGCTCCAGATGTTGATGTTGATCAATTCAGAAAGAAATTTCCTGTTTTGGGGGTTTGCTATGGTGCCCAGTTAATGGCTCAAAAGTATGGTGGAAATGTACTTCCTTCTGAGATTAGAGAGTACGGTCGAGCTAGGTTAAATCATGTTGATTCTCATCATGAATTACTCAAAGAGATCAATTTAGATTCTCAGGTTTGGATGTCGCATGGCGATACTATTTCTGAACTACCTGAGCAGTTTGAGGTGATTGCAAGTACGCCTTCGGTAAAAGTAGCGGCTTATAGAGTGCAAAATGAGGATACCTATGGCATTCAATTCCACCCAGAAGTAACACATAGTGAGCAAGGTAAAACGCTTTTAAGAAACTTTGTTGTTCATGTTTGCGGATGTGCTCAAGAATGGACACCTGATATTTTTGTTGAAACGACCGTTGCCGAACTCAAGAATCAACTTGGCGATGACAAGGTAGTTTTAGGATTGTCAGGCGGTGTAGATAGCTCAGTTGCTGCTGTATTAATTCATCATGCTATTGGCAAAAACTTACATTGTATCTTTGTTGATAATGGTTTGTTGAGAAAGAATGAATTTCAGTCTGTACTTGATTCATACCAGGGCATGGGGCTCAATGTCAAAGGTGTTGATGCCAAAGAGCAGTTTTACGAAGCTTTAAAAGGTCTAACGGACCCTGAAGACAAAAGAAAAGCGATCGGTAGGGTCTTTATTGAGATCTTTGATCAAGAAGCACATAAGATCCAAGATGTAAAATGGTTAGGTCAGGGAACTATCTATCCTGATGTGATCGAATCAGTTTCAGTTAAAGGGCCTTCTGCAACAATAAAGTCACATCACAACGTTGGTGGATTACCAGAAAAGATGAATCTGAAAGTGGTGGAACCATTGAATACTTTATTTAAAGATGAAGTTCGAAACGTTGGTCGTTCTCTTGAGATCGATCAAAATATTCTAGGTAGGCATCCATTCCCGGGGCCTGGTTTAGGCATAAGAATTTTGGGTGATATCACACGAGATAAAGTGGCTATTTTGCAAGAGGTAGATCATATCTTCATCAATGGGCTAAAGGCAAAAGGTCTTTATGATGACGTATGGCAAGCTGGTGCTATGCTGCTTCCAGTTCAATCAGTGGGAGTAATGGGAGACGAGCGTACCTATGAGAAAGTCGTTGCCTTGCGTGCAGTAACGAGTTTAGATGGAATGACCGCAGACTGGGTAAACTTACCTTATGACTTTTTACAGGATGTGTCGAATGAGATCATCAATAAGGTAAAGGGTGTAAATAGAGTTGTTTATGATATCAGCTCAAAACCGCCAGCAACCATTGAGTGGGAGTAATGCAGAAAATAGTAAACGTACTTATTTTAATTTGTTTGACAGTAGTCTGTCATGGGCAAAACATCAATGAGAATTTCGAAGCGGGTAAGAAATACTTTGAGCAGGAGCAATATGCTCTAGCAAAGAATAGCTTCGGAAAGATCACTTCTGTCGAAGGCACCAATGAAATGGTGCAATGGGCCTCTTATTATTATGCCATTTCAGCTTTCTATTCTAATGATATCAGCGGAGCGAAAAATATGTTCCGTCAAGTATTGAATAAGTATCCGTATTGGGGAGTCAAAGATGAAGTCAACTTTTGGTTAGCCTACATCAGTGCTGAAGAAGGAAACTTGATAGATACTTTTAACTATCTCTACAGAATAACAAGCAATCAATTGAGCAATGACGTGGCTGATTTGAAATTAAGTGTTTTGGCTAGTACAAATGATGCGGAAGATTTAAAAGAGGTGCTTAATTCCTTTTCAAACGAAGAGCTGATTGCTTCAAGGTTGGCTGAAGTCATTTTGGGAATGCCTAGCGCAGACCAGGATGTTTATTTGTTAAAAGAGCTTTCAGAAACTTACGATTTAACCATAACGGCTCCTTTAGAAGGAATCGATAACTCTCCCAAAAAGTCGGTGTACAACGTTGGGCTTTTTTTACCTTTTTATTACCGATCAGATTCCGCTTCCCTTCTAAGGGTGGAGCGTAATTGGACCGCGAAACTCTATTATGGTGCCAAATTAGGCGTTGAAAAACTTCAAGATGAAGGTGTCGAAATCAATCTTCTGACCTATGATACAAGAGGACTTACGAGTTTAGAAGATATTATCTCATCAGGGGAGTTAAATGAATTGGACTTGATCATAGGCCCCGTCACACAATCAAGTATTGCCGAGATCAGCACATTCGCTAAAGATCGGAAGATCAATATGGTAAACCCGCTTTCTGCTAATAACGAAGTGATCAATGATAACCCGTTTGCTTTCCTATATTACCCTAGTAATGAGGCATTGGCGAGGAGAGCTGCTGATTATACGAGGAGGCATTTTACAGAAAACAAGAATGCAGCTGTCTTTTACAGTGGAATTGCTGACAAATCGCGGGCAGATCTTTACAAAGAAATTATCGAAAAGGACTCATTCAATGTAGTGATTCATGAAGGAGTACTTCCTAATGAGTCTGTCAATATTCAGCAATTGCTTTTAGAAGAGGAGGAATTGGATAGAGACTCTCTAGTTGTTGAAGAGATGATGGCTGAAATGGATTCTTTGAGAGAAGCGGGGGAAGAAGAATGGGAGATATATGATGAATTAGATTTTGTCTACGACACACTCAAAATTTTACCTGATAGCATCGGGCATATTTTTATCGCTTCTGACTATTCTTCATTAGTAACCAGTGCATTGAGTGGTATTGATGCAAGACCAGATTCGATAGAGATCATCACCTCTTCTCGATTTATTTCAGCTGAGCAAAGTATTTCCTTAGAGCAATTAGAAAGATTGGATGCAGTATTGATGGGGTCTAATTTTATTGCTTTTGATTCTGCCAATGTTCAAGATTTTCGGATGCGTTTCATGGAAAAATACTTGTCGAGTCCCTCTAAAACGGATATGCTTGGAGATGAATATTTAGGATATGATCTCATGGTCAATTTCGGTAGACTCCTTTATAAATATGGTAAGTATTTTCAACTAGGACTTAAACGAAATGGTGATATTGAAGGAGAGTTGATCAATGCCTTTAATTATCGATTCACAAATGACAATAACTTTATTCCTTACCTGAAAGTTAGGGATGCAATTATCGAATTAAGGATTGAAGAAATTGATGAAAACAGACCGGAGTAACCAACTATTCGCACAAGCACAACACGCTATTCCTGGAGGTGTTAATTCACCGGTAAGAGCCTTTAAAGCTGTAGGCGGAAATCCCTTGTTCATTAAAAAGGCTCATGGGGCTTATATCTACGATGAAGACGATAATAAATTCATAGAGCTATTCAACTCATGGGGTCCAATGATTCTTGGCCATGGAAATGAGGAAATTGAAGAAGCTGTAGCCAAAGCAATTAAGGATTCGCTTTCTTTTGGTGCGCCAACGGCTATTGAAGTCGAAATGGCAGAACTCATTTGTGAAATGGTACCGAGTATTGAGAAGGTACGCATGGTGAACTCTGGAACTGAAGCCACTATGTCCGCGATTAGGCTAGCAAGAGGATATACCGGAAGAGATAAGATCATCAAGTTCTCAGGCTGTTACCATGGGCATGGCGATTCTTTTTTGATTGCAGCAGGTAGTGGTGCGATTACTTTAGGTGAACCTGACAGTCCGGGAGTGACGAGAGGAGTAGTTAGAGATACGATCTCAGTTCCTTTTAATGATTTAAACAAGGTGCATGAAGCGGTTGCTGATCATCGTGGAAAAGTAGCAGCCATTATTGTGGAGCCGGTAGCTGGAAACATGGGCTGTGTATTGCCTAACGAAGGATTTCTCGAAGGCTTAAGACAAATTTGCGATGCTGAAGGTATTGTATTGATCTTCGATGAGGTAATGACTGGGTTCAGGTTATCTAAATCAGGAGCTCAAGGAGTTTATAATGTACAACCTGACATGACCACTCTCGGTAAGATCATAGGAGGTGGTATGCCAGTTGGAGCCTATGGCGGAAAAAAGGAAATCATGGATTTCGTTTCTCCTATGGGCCCTGTGTATCAGGCGGGGACGCTTTCAGGGAATCCAGTGGCTATGGCGGCAGGAAGAGCCATGTTACAACAGATCAATAGGGATGAAACCTTATACGATGACCTCGCATTGATCACGGCCAAGCTTGAGCAAGGCTTTCAAAACAACTTAGATGAGCTAGGATTAAAATATACCATGAACCGAATCGGTTCTATGATCAGTTTGTTTTTTACCGAAGAACGGGTTTCTGATTTTGAAACAGCTAAGACAACAGATACGCAGTTGTTCGGTAAGTACTTTAGGAACATGCTTGAAGAAGGTGTTTATCTACCGCCCTCTCAATTTGAATCCTTATTCATTTCAAGAAGTATTACGACTGAATTAGCCAATGAGATCATAGAAGCAAATAAGCGATCTTTAGAGCGATTGGTTCAATAGTACCAGAAACTGATAAAGACTTCTGCCCAGAAGAAGAGCTGAAGGAAAATCAAATAAATAAATCCTACGATATTAAATTTAATGAGGGTTTTAAACCAACCTTGCTTATATACTTTTAAAAAGGAGATATAGGCATATGTACTGACGAGTACGAAAAAGAAAGCTGTCATTATACCTCTCACAGCAGCAATGTTTGCATTAGGGAAATTACTAGCCGTTACAATTTTGAACATTATTAAAAGGCTCAACCCATAGATCAGGTAGGCAAATGAGTGGATGTGCAATGCATGTACTACATGCTTGATGTAAAGGTGCTTTCTCCTTACATAGATGAATTTTAGTACAGCTGCGAAAAGAGGAATCAAGATGAACATCATCAATGGAAGATTACCCAATACGAAGCCTTTGAATCCTTCATCATTTTCAAAGATCTTTCTGGTTTGTTGACTTACATGGTCAAAATCTTCTTCGTCAATCCATAAACTATCAATAGTGAAGCCATTCCCGTTGTTTAACGAATCCATGAATGTTCGGTCTGATATAGACCGATCTCTAGCTAACCTATGAAGTCGTTCGATAGAGCCTTCTCCTTCTCTTTTTGGAATTTGAATACTGTTAAGACTGACTTCAGTATCTTCCATGAAGTCTTCTCCATATTTGCTTTCAATGGAGTCGTATAGAGCTTTAAAACTCTTTGCATTCTTGAACTCCGAGACTAAGGAGTCATTGAGTAACTCGATTTTTGTGCTATCCGGAATCAAACGGAGGATGTCATCATCTTTGATCGCATCAAGAGTTGCTTCTGTATATTCTACTTCGTCATCAATAGACCTCAGGTCATAATCTGATAGGAGATAACTAATGGTGAAGAAGTAAAAAAGCGACATCACAAAATACAGCCTCACAGGGTGGATGAAGGTCTTGATCTTTCCATCGTTAAAACGATTCGTCAAAGCTCCGGGGCTAATAACAAAAGGAATAACGCTATGCGCTAGCTTCGAATCAAACCCGAAATAGTTTTCAATAAACTCCTTAATAAGGGTTGAAAAAGAGACGTTGTTGTCAGAATTACTTTGACCGCAAACAGGACAAAAGTTGTACTCGTCCTTAATTTCAGATTCACAATTGTGGCAGAAAGTACTCCTTCTTTTCTTTTCCTTCATAAAAAATGAGAAGTAGTATATACTTCAATTGAATACAATAATGCAATATAAAAAAAGCCGCTACAAAAGTATCGGCCTTGATCTGCATTGTTTAGGTGAAAAGAAGTCTAAATCATTTTTCTTGTCAGTGTGACTTAGATGCAGACTAAAGTTTTTTGCTCGTGGGTTCAGGTTAATTGCCCACTCGACAATGAATCATCGAATTAGTCAAATAACTAGCATAAAAAAAAGTAAGATTGAAAGATGAAATGACTTTGAAGAGCTCTAAAATAATAAAAAGAAGAGGTGTAACTTTCAATAGTATTTGAAATACAGAAAAGTGTATGTGAAAAAATTAAATTATTTTATAATAATTGAGTCAATAAATTATTGATTTAATGTAATTAAGTGTGGTGAGCTAAAGTATCTTAAAGTCCACTGAGTAGATGGTTCTATCCCATATCAAATTAAGCTTTCCTCCATTAGGTGTTTTGTCAACAGTTATAGTGAAAGATTCAACTCTAGAGTTGTTGTCCGTTCTCTTCATTTGCACCCTCATGAGATCTCTTGATTCGTCATAAGACTGTCCGTTCTGACCTGTTTGTTTATTGACGATCAAAATACCTCCATCTCGTTCTGGAATAGTGAATAAGGTGTATTCTCCGGCAGGCAGGCGTTGGCCTTGGATCATAAGTGATCTCGATGTTTTGAAATGAGTCGCTCGATTCGCCCCAGTTCTCCATCTCTTGTTATAGGAAACGATTCCTCCAAAAATATCTCGACCTCTTTTTGAAGGAGATCCATAGCTTACTTCAAAATCTGCATTGGCAAAATGGTAATCATTTGTGACTGCGGGAGACAATGTACCGAAAGGTGAGCTTACTTTATCTCTTTCGGCATAAGTCGCAGCGAGTGCATCAAATTCAAGGTCGAAACCTCTTTCAACTTTGAGTTTTCTAGTGGTTTCCGCAGCATCTAAGCTCATTAATTCACCATCGGAGGCAATTGTAACAGCCATCACACCTCTAGATGGATGGCGAATCGTGAAGCTTGTATCGTCTAATCGGTGGATAATAAAGTTCGAATTTCTTCTTCCTGTGTTCATGTACTGATCAATGGAATCTCTAGTGCTCTTTGCTGCTCGCAGAAAAGCTAATTCATAGGGCCAATGTACCATGTCTACAAATGGAATCAAGTTTGGACGATTGGCTACTTTTTGAGTTCTGTCCCCATTGCTGGTGTAGTAGATCAAATTCAGACTATCTCCCATGCCTGTGGCTTTCTGTATGACACGGCCGTTTTCTGCCATGAAAGAATTGCTTTCTGTAAAGTCTGTTACAGTCATAGAAGTGATGCGCTGGTCTTCATCCCAGGCCATTTCATACCTGCGAAGAGAGGTGCGTGGGCTTCTCAGCACTACATCGGCTTTTAAAGCATTTTCTTGAACTTTAAAGCGTTCAATTGCCAGTGTGTCATTCCCGAGTTTCGTTAAAAAAAAGTTTTCATGCTTAACCTTTTGTGAACATGAAAAAGAAATAATAACGATAAAAAGTAATCCGACTAAGTTGCGCATATCATTATCCATTTTGTTTGAATATAGGCTATTCCAAGCGCCTGCCATGTCATATTATGTTTTCGGTCAGGTTTTAGTGCGAACCTTATCCCAAGGTTTGATTTGCCAAAAGATATGACCAGTAGTCAAATGATTTGCCTCTTTATCGTAAGATTTTACCTCGCAATCGATAATGACTGATTCTTGGGTTTTAAGTGGTTTTAGCACTTCATTTTCCAACCATACCTCATTGATTTCAAAAACGACTTGCGTGTCTTTTTTTGCCTGGTAATGATACTGCATCTCCATTTTCTGCATGATTATGCGGTAGGCTTTAGGATCAAGTCTATTAAGAAGAACCAATCCCGTAGAATATTCAGATGCAGTAGCCAAAGCACAAGCATGAATCCCTTTGATATGGTTGAAATTACTCCGTTTGTAGGGGATGTTTACCTTAACAGACCAGTCAGTGATTTCAGCAATTTTGAAACCATGCGGTTTGTTAAACGGGATCATTCTAGAAAGACCAAAATTAAGTAGCCTAAGGTGTCTTTTAGAATGTTTGGCTTTTTCAAATAGCTTAGTAGGATCGAGCATGGTAGAGATAATTTCTATTAATTTATGGAATCTATGATTAAGGATACTGAAAATCTAAGTTTTTGGGAGAAGGATCATTTTTTAAACTATGATCAGATCATTGTTGGCGGTGGAATTGTAGGTCTGTCAACGGCTGTTTCACTTAAAGAAAAGAATCCCCAGAAACGTGTATTGGTTTTAGAACGGGGTATTTTCCCTACGGGGGCAAGCACTAAAAATGCAGGGTTCTCATGTTTTGGTAGCTTAACTGAGATTCTGGCAGACCTCGAGACCATGAGTCCTGAAGAGGTGGTAGAATTAGTAGATTTGAGATGGAGTGGCTTACAACTATTAGAGAAACGGCTTGGGGCTAAAAGCATTGACTTTCATCAATGGGGAGGCTATGAGTTGTTAGATAGTGCTCAAGTCAGTGCTTTAGATCAAATGGAGAAAGTCAATCAATTACTTTATCCTCTATTTGGAGAAGAGGTGTATAGTCTTCGTACCCACCAATTGACAGATTTTGGTTTTGCAAAGGATAGGGTGTCTGAGATGGTTTTTAATCCATTTGAAGGGCAGATCCATACTGGGAAGATGATGAAGCGCCTTCAGGCATATGCAACTTCTTTGGGCGTAGAAGTTTTGACTGGAATCGAAGTAGATAGAATTGAAGAACAATCAAATGGTGTTGAGGTAATAGTCAATGATCGTTTGATATTTGCCGCGAAACAAGCTGCGATATGTACCAATGCCTTTACGAAGAAGTTTTTGCCAAAAGCCCCTTTGGCTCCAGG
>CBFHYE010000058.1:0-3737 GCA_965659985.1 Roseivirga sp.
ATGGCTTTTGCGAACAGAGAGATCTTTAAATCAATTATCGTGAGTACCTATGAAAGTTCAGGGGGTTCTGGTAATGCCCTTATTCGGACGACAACAGCACCAACCATTTTTGAAGCGGGAATCAAAGAAAATGTAATTCCAACTTATGCAAAGGCAGTGGTTAATTTTAGGATCATTCCAGGTCAAACTGGGGAGGATATTAAAGAACATGTGATCGAAAGTATTCATGATGACCGTGTAAATGTTGGTTTTCAGGGCTTCAATGATGACCCCTCTCCTGTATCAGCAAAAGAGGGCCCTGCATATGACCTCATCAATCAGACGATCAAAGAAATATTTCCGAATGTACTGACAGCGCCAAACTTGGTTTTAGGCGCAACGGATTCTCGACATTTTAAGGAAGTAAGTAAAAACATCTATCGCTTTGTACCCTATCACATCAATGAAGGGAATATTGATTCATTTCATGGCATAGATGAAAACATCTCTGTAGAAGACTACAAAGATGCTATACGTTTTTACAGACAATTGATGCTGAATACCGATGCCTTGAATTAGAACCAGCCAGCGCCTAATTCGCGGAATGGCCATGGAATCCCAGCCAACATCAAGATCAATCCTACTAAATAGAATGTAGAAACCGTTTTGAATTTCTTGATGCTCTCTTGTGCTCTTTTCGATTTGCTGTAGCCCATTGTAATGAGTACAATGGCGATCAGCATGGTGGTGATATGCTCAACACTGTAGAACCTGTAAATCGGATTCTTCATAAAGCCTTCAGAAAACTGAACTAATGGACTCTGGAAGTAAAGTACTAATCCAATGAGCAGTTGAATGTGCGTAAAGATCATGGCGAACAATGTGATCTTTTTATCCTTGTCTGTCCATTCTACTCCGCTACTTTTCTTTTTGAATGCGTTGAAGATGGCAAGAATGAGCATTACCAAAACGATCCATCGTAATCCTGAGTGCGCGTGTACTAATCCGTTATACATAGTCAAGTGATTTGTTACACAAATAAAGCACAGAAAGTTTAGAATTGCTCAAGTGTGTTAAATTGAATGTGCTTAAGTTAAAGTATACAATGATCAAATCGAGATGAGAGCAGCAGTCTACAGGGAATTCCAAGGAGCAATTAACATTGAAAATGTTGCCGACCCTTCATGTGAAGCAAATGATGTAATCTTAAAAGTCGAAGCCACAGGTTTGTGCCGCTCAGATTGGCATGGTTGGATGGGGCATGATACAGATATCAAATTACCTCACGTTCCTGGGCATGAATTAGCCGGAACCATAGTAGAAATTGGAAAGGAAGTAAGCGGCTTTCAAATTGGAGATCGCGTAACTGTACCTTTTGTAGGTGGCTGCGGTAAATGTGAGCAATGTCAATCAGGTAATCAGCAGGTCTGTGATTTTCAGTTTCAACCTGGGTTTACGCACTGGGGCAGCTTTGCTGAGTATGTAGGCATTCATTATGCCAATGAAAACCTCGTGAAACTTCCCGATCTTATCAATTTTGATACAGCTGCAAGTTTGGGCTGTCGATTTATCACATCTTATCGTGCCGTTGTGCATCAAGGCAAGGTCAAAAATGGAGAATGGGTAGCCATTTTCGGCTGTGGTGGAGTTGGCCTTTCTGCAATAATGATCGCTAAAGCGCAGGGCGCTCAGGTACTCGCTGTAGACATCAATGATGAAACATTGCAAATGGCATCTAGACTTGGTGCCGATTTTTTGGTGAATTCTAAAGCAGTCAATCCTATAGATGCGATCAAGGATATTACCAAGGGCGGTGCTCACATTTCGATCGATGCCTTAGGTAATAAACAAACCTGCTATGATGCTATCTCGAGTCTTAGAAAAAGAGGGAAACACATACAGGTTGGGCTATTAGCTGGTCCCGATTTTGAACCAAGACTACCCATGCAGTTGGTAATAGCTAATGAGCTAGAGATCATCGGCAGCCATGGTATGCAAGCACATGCTTATCCAGAAATGCTCTCACTCATTGAAAAGGGTGACTTAGATCCAGCTCAGCTTATTTCACGCAAGATCACAATTCAGGAATCTTGTGATTTATTACCCAAAATGAATGAGTTTACAAGCTCCGGAGTGACCATAATCGATCAATTTTGACTAAAACTTCAAAGCAGCATAGCCCTTGAGTTGGTAAGTCGTTAAGGTTGAAAGCATCGAGGTGGCCACTTCTAAGCCAGGAGCCAATTTTTCATGGTCCAGCTTTCTACCCATCAACGATTGAGAACAAACCACCATTTTCACTCCTGCTGCTTGTAACTTTTCAAAAAGCTCGAGATGAGGGTTGTCTGTTTCAAAGCGTTCTTTATAGGTTTCGTTATCTAATGTAGACCATACCGCACCTCCATGAATCGCCAATACAACATGCAAGTTCTCTTTTGGTACTCCACCCATAGCATGTAAGTTCAATAGCCTTGCCACATTGATCAAAGAATAAAAAGGAGCTGTTTTATCATCACTACCGGTTGCCACATCGATCACAATGTTGTATTCCATATTGGGATCAGGTAACTCGGTAGCATGTGGCGCATCAAATATACTGCCATAACCTTCAATGATGGGATTAACTTGTTTCTGACTGTAAGCATTAAAGCTCAGTGCACCAACTATGAATAGGACTAATACTATCTTCTGTTTCATGGCATTTGATTAATTTGATAATATACCCCTTAACCCATTTTAAAGAAAGCGTATCCTTGTAATTGGTAGGTACTTATCGCTGTGAGGGCTGAAGTGGCTATTTTTACGTTAGGCAAAACATCCTCTTTTTTATGACCAAACATACTTAAGGATTGGCCACAGACGATCAGCTCTACTCCCGCTTCATGCAATTCTTGAAAATATTTCACATAAGGGCTATCCACCTCATATTTCTCTAAATAAGCAGCATTATTAATTACAGAATGCGTGGCTTGAGCATGAATCACCACCACCACATTTAAATTATCTTTATCCACTCCACCAATCGCATGGAGATTGATCAATCTGGCCACATTATTTGCATAAAAATTCAAGCGCTCTGGCTTCTCCATGTCATGCACGATTTCAATAAGGATATCATATTGACGATTTGGATCAGGTTTGACATCAACATTCTCCAAGTCTAATATTCTTCCAAAGTTGGGAATGATTGGGTTTACCCATTTTTGATCTTGGGCACTCAACTGAATGACCGTAAGGAAAGAGAATAGGACAAATAACTTTTTCATATTCCAAGATACATTCATTTCATCAATCTTTTTATAAACTCGGGGGGCTAATCGATTTGCAATTTCATACCTAACGGTATATTTTTATGTAGTGAAGAAAGCTGAACGCACCACACGGTTTATCATTGAAAAAGTAGCTCCTGTTTTTAATCGAAAAGGGGTGTATGGAACTTCCCTATCCGACTTGACAACAGCTACGGGCTTAACCAAAGGATCCATCTATGGTAATTTTCAAAACAAAGATGATCTTGCCAGCGCCTGTTTCCATTATAACCTCCGCTTCCTACAAAGAGGGCTTTACAGGTCCATTACCCTAAGTGGTACGGCTAAGTATAAATTATTAGCCTTGGTCGACTTTTATAGGACACATTACGAAGAGGTTGCCCAATCTGGAGGTTGCCCATTGATGAATGCAGCCATTGAAGCTGATGATGGCTACCCATTATTAAAGAAAGAAGTCTTCGATACTTTTGAAAAATGGAGACGCGAATT
>CBFHYE010000059.1:0-18350 GCA_965659985.1 Roseivirga sp.
CTGGCTAAAGTCTATCAAATGCTCTTAAATGATGGTTATTATGATGGGAGACGCTATTTAAAACCAGAAACCATAAAAGAGTTTACAAAAGTTCAATTTCCAGAGAATGATAATAGAAGGGGCCTTGGTTTTGATAAACCGCTCTTAACTTATGATGTTGATGCCAGCAGCGTAGCAAGAGATGCTTCTCCAGCGAGCTTTGGGCATTCTGGCTACACAGGTACCTTGGTTTGGGCAGACCCTGAGAATGATCTATTATTCATCTTTCTTTCAAATCGTGTACATCCCACAAGAGACAATAGAAAGCTTTATACGCTTGGAGTTCGTCCAGCTATTCACAACGCTGTCTATGAGTTGCTCAAAGCCAATAAGGGGACTTATAGCATTGGGTATAGAGGAGAGGATTAAACGACCTTATATTCTTTGCCAGGTAATGGCTTTACTAAGCCTTTGAATTCAAGTTGGAGAAGCAAGCCCGCAAGGTCAGTTTGCGTGAACTCTGTTTGAAAAGCAAGCTCATCAATATGCAATTGCTGTTCATTGCGCATCAAAACTTCCATTACTCTTTTCTCCATACCTTTTAATGAAGCCATTTCTGTAAATAATTCATGTTGTCGACTTTCTTTGGCAAGGTCCCAATTCATCTCTCTGATCACATCATCAAAAGAGGTATAAATGGCGGCTCTCATGCTGCGAATTAACTGATTACAACCTTCCGAGAACTTATTTCCCAATTCTCCGGGAACTGCAAAAACGGGTCTATCGTAGCTGTGTGATACATTTGCAGTGATCAGTGCACCTCCCGTTTTGGCTGCTTCTACCACAATCAAGGCGTCCGATAAGGCCGCTATGATCCTATTTCGTGCTGGGAAATGTCTGGGGTCAGCTTTGATACCGATCGGATATTCACTTACTAAGCCTCCATTTTCTAGCATCTTTTTGGCTGTATTTCGGTGTGCGGAAGGATAAACTTGATCGAGCCCACAAGCTAATACTCCAATGGTCGATAGTTCGTTTTTTAAGGCTTCTTCATGGCCTTTCACATCAATACCAAAGGCAAGTCCAGATATGATGGTTGGATGGCTTGCTTTCGCCTCTGAGACAATGCTTGTGGTGGTTTTAAGTCCATAACGTGTGGCGCGTCTTGTACCGACTACTCCCAGAGTCTTTTTAGGATTGAATTCAATATTCCCCTTGGAATAGAGTACGATAGGGGCATCATTGACAGACTTTAGTCTGTTAGGGAAGGCGTCTTCAGTATAAAAGTGAATGTTGATCTCGTTTTTTAAGCTTTGCTCTACAATAGCATCTCTTTGTGATTGGACTTGTTGAGAATAGATCGCTGAACTGAGTTTGGGTCCTATGCCAGACAATCTTGCCAGTTTGCCCTTAGGGGTGTTGAATATAGCCGTTGCAGATCCAAAATGATTGATCAATTGCTTGGCAACGACAGGGCCAACTTTAGGAATTAAACTAAGGGATAATAAATGAAGCTGTTCTTGGGTCATGGAAGATTACGTTTCATCTCCTCGAGAAATGAACGTATCTTCTTTAAAGAATTTACTGTTTCTGCCTTGTCGTCAATACTGCCTTTGCTCTGTTTAATGTGCTCTTGTGCACCACTTAGCGTAAAGCCTTTTTCTTTGACTAGATGGTAAACCAGTTTGAGTTTCTTGAGGTCGTCTTGTGTGAATTTACGGTTGCCTTTCGCATTTTTCTTTGGGCGTATAAAATCGAATTGAGATTCCCAAAAACGAATCAATGAGGTAGCCACGCCAAGTTCTTTGGCCACTTCACCAATGGTGAAGTATTTTTTTATAATGGGCTTCTCTTTGTACGGCATATCAACAAGTTATAAAAAATATTAAAAGAAATACTTTAACACCTTTTAATTGTTGGCCAAAATTAATTATCGATTTGAATATGAACCAAGAGATTGGTTTTCAATTGAAGAAAGTCTTAAGATTTCCTCAAATTCATCCGCATTAAGGTCTTGATAGAAATAATAAACAGGATTTCTCGCCTGTCCATTGATATGCACTTCATAATGTAGGTGAGGAGCTGTTGACTTACCCGTATTACCTACAAAACCAATGAGTTGTCCACGTTTTACTTTTTCGCCAGATTTCACTGCAAAACGGCTCATGTGCCCATATAGCGTTTCCATACCAAAACCGTGGTCAATCTTAATGTGCCAACCAAAACCCGTAACTGATTTTCTTGTTCGTGAAACCACACCGTCTGCAGTAGCATAGATCGGAGTGCCTTGTTCGGCAGAGAAATCAGAACCGTAATGCATTTTCTTCACCTTTAAAATAGGGTCAGTTCTCATACCAAACCCAGAGGCAAATCTCCTCAGGTCATCATTTTTGATGGGCTGTATTGCCGGCATGGCAGCATAGTATTCTTCTTTGTTATTAGCTAATTCTAGGATCTCATCATACGACTTCGTCTGGATGTACATCTTTTTCTTGACCCTATCGAGTTTATTGAGGTTGCCGAGAATGAGTTCTTTGTTCTCTAGTTCACTTTCCAAAAGGTTCTTGTACTTCAAAACACCTCCAGAGCCTGCTTCTCGAACAGTACTTGGGATGGGTTCTGCTTCAAAAATAGAGCGATAGACCTTGTCATCTTTGGCTTGGAGTACCTCTAACATGTCCTCCATGTTGTTCAATTGCGACTCCATAAGGTTATAATACTCCTTGAGATCAGCGTTTTCTTGCTTCAGGGCGGACTCTTTTGGGGAATCGAAATATTGACTCAATACCAAAATGATACCTACAGAAAGAACGATGGATAAGGATAGGAAGCCCAAAGCGTTGATCACAACATCACGTTTCTTAACTCTTACCCGTTCATACTTACAGGTCTCGGTATCGTAGTAATATTTTATCTTACTCATAGAGAGTCCTTTTTGAAATTCTCCTAATTTTGTCCACTTGTCGGACCAGAGGTCTAACAAAAGTAATAAAAATAGTCAAACGTCAACCGCAGAAATAGCGTTCCCAAATGCAGTCAAAAGAGATCAGAAAACGGTTCATTGAATTTTTCGAATCCAAAGGACATCGATATGTGCCCTCAGCCCCGATGGTACTCAAGAACGACCCTACCTTGATGTTTACCAATGCAGGGATGAATCAATTCAAAGACCTCTTCCTTGGCAACGCGTCTGCTGATTATTCACGGGCTGTTAACTCCCAAAAGTGTCTTAGGGTTTCAGGAAAGCACAATGACTTAGAAGAAGTTGGAATTGATACCTACCATCACACGATGTTTGAGATGTTGGGAAACTGGTCATTTGGAGATTATTTCAAAAAGGAAGCGATCAATTGGGCTTGGGAGGTTTTAACAGACTTGTTTGAATTGCCCAAGGAACGATTGTATGTAACCGTATTTGAAGGTGATAAATCTGATGGCTTGGCATTCGATCAAGAAGCTTTTGACTATTGGAAAGAACTGATTGCAGAAGAACGCATACTTAATGGGGACAAGAAGGATAACTTCTGGGAAATGGGGGAAACAGGCCCTTGTGGTCCATGTTCTGAGGTGCATATTGATTTGAGATCAGCTGAAGAAATCGCAAAAACGCCTGGTAAAGACCTTGTAAATCAAGATCACCCGCAAGTGGTTGAGATTTGGAATCTCGTTTTCATGCAATTCGATCGCAAGGCAGATGGTCATTTGGAAAACCTCCCTGCTCAGCATATTGATACAGGCATGGGCTTTGAAAGGTTGGCAATGGCCATGCAAGGCAAATTGTCGAACTATGATACGGATGTCTTTACGCCTTTGATCGCTAAAGTGGAAGAAAGCTCAGGTAAGACATATGGTAAAAGCGAGCAGATCGATATTGCTATTCGAGTGATCGTAGACCACGTGAGAGCCATTGCTTTCGCAATAGCCGATAGCCAGTTGCCAAGCAACAATAAGGCGGGTTATGTGATCAGAAGAATACTAAGAAGAGCCGTTCGATATGGTTATACCTTCCTCGAACTCAAAGAGCCTTTTATTTACCTATTGGTAGATGTGCTCGCTGAACAATACAAAGGCTTCTTTGATGAATTAACCAGTCAAAAAGACTTTATCGCTAAAGTGATCAAAGAAGAAGAAAATGCTTTTTTGAGAACATTGGAAAAAGGTTTGAAGCGTTTGGATCAGATCGAATTGAAACTCAAAGACTCTGATAATAAGTTGATCGAAGGCCAAGAGGTTTTTGAATTGTACGACACCTTTGGCTTTCCATTGGACCTGACGGCATTGATCGCCAGAGAAAGAGGATTAACTATCGATGAAGTTGGCTTTGAAAAGGCCATGGCGGAGCAAAAGCAACGCTCTAAAGCTGATGCGGCCTCTGAGAAAGGTGACTGGATCGTCTTGCGTGAAGATGAGCTTTCACAATTTGTGGGTTACGATACCACCGAGACACAAGCCAGAATAATCAAATACAGAGAAGTTTCTGATAAGAAAGGCAAGCTTTATCAACTTGTATTGGATCAAACTCCATTTTATGGTGAAAGTGGGGGACAGATCGGTGATCAAGGATGGTTGAAAGCTGACAAAGAAGAGACGTTTATTTACGACACTCAAAAAGAAAACGACCTGATCGTTCATTTTGCTAAAAAATTACCCGCTCAGGTGGAAACAACCTTTCAAGCGGTCGTGAATGAAGAAAGAAGAGATCTGATCAAGAATAACCATTCAGCTACCCATTTATTACATGCCGCTTTAAGAGAGGTTTTAGGTGATCATGTGCAACAAAAAGGTTCATTGGTTTCAAATGAAATCCTCAGATTTGATTTTTCTCATTTCCAGAAAGTGACTGATGAAGAGATCGAACAGATCGAGCAGATCGTTAATCAGCGCATTCGTCAGAACATTGAATTGAATGAAAAGCGAAATGTGCCGATTGACGAAGCCCGTGAGTTAGGGGCGATGGCGCTTTTTGGGGAGAAATATGGAGATTTCGTTCGAGTGATCACTTTCGACCCCAGTTATTCAGTAGAGCTCTGCGGAGGAATTCATGTGCCCTACACGGGTGTGATCGGTACTTTCAAGATCGTATCTGAAAGTGCTGTAGCCGCTGGCGTACGAAGAATTGAGGCATTTACAGGTCCTAAAGCATTCAATTACATTCAAGAACAAGAAAAGACCTTGGCTAGTGTCAAAGAGATTTTGAAAAACCCAAAAGACCTATCGAAAGCGATTCAAGCACTCTTGGATGAGCAAAAGAAATTGAATAAAGAGATCGATAGTTTGCATGCAAAACAATCCGGTCAGGTCAAGGGTGAATTGGTGCAAAAAGTTGAGGCAAAGGAGTGGGCTAATGTGCTAATAGAAAAGGTGAAATTACCTAACGGTGATGCCTTGAAGAAGCTAGCCTTCGAATTGAAAAACGAAGTGGCTAATCTTTTTGCAATATTGGCTGCTGACATTGACGGTAAGCCACAGATCGCAGTAATCATTGATGAAAAGTTGGTTAAAGATAGAGGCTTAAATGCAGGTAATATCGTTCGTGATCTAGCTAAAAATATCAAAGGTGGAGGAGGTGGTCAGCCGTTCTTTGCGACTGCTGGTGGCAAGGATATAAATGGCCTAGATGCTGCGATTGTGCAGGCAAAGGAATTGGCAGCTACTCTTTGAGTGATATTTATACCATATTAGAAGAAGCAGGTTATGAACCCACCATTGGTTTGGAGGTTCATGTGCAATTAAATACGAAGACGAAGATCTTCTCTTCTGATCCTAATGGTATCAATGAAGAGGCCAATACGCATGTCAGTGCAATTTCTTTGGGTTTACCTGGAACTTTGCCTTTGCTCAATAAAGAAGCCCTTTTAAAGGCCATTCAGTTCGGCTTAGCAGTAGGCGCTAAGATCAATCCAACGATCTATTTTGACCGAAAGAGTTATTTCTATCCTGACCTGCCTAAAGGCTACCAAACCACTCAAGACAAAGCACCAATTTGTATAGGGGGAACCGTTGAAGCCTATTCGGACCAGTGGAAGGATGAACACGTCCAATTACATCATGCACATCTAGAAGAAGATGCTGGTAAATCGTCTCATGAGGATCCAAGTAATACCAATATAGACTTGAACAGAGCCGGCTCACCATTGATAGAGATCGTCACGGAACCCTGTATCAAATCGGGACAGGCCGCGGCAGCCTTTCTACAAGAGATCAGGCGGATTGTCCGTTTTTTAGCCATTAGTGAGGCCAACATGGAAAAAGGAGAGTTCCGTTGTGACACAAATATTTCCATTAAGAAGAAGGGTAGTGAGGATTTAGGGAGCAAGGTGGAGATCAAGAATATGAACTCTTTCAACCATGTAAGAAGAGCAGTAGACTTTGAACTCAAGAGACAATTGGAGCTCATCAAAAGAGGGGAAGAAGTTGCCATAGAAACAAGGACCTTCAATCCCGAAAATGGACAAACCTCTGGTATGCGTTTCAAGGAAACCTTAAACGACTATCGCTATTTTCCCTGCCCCGATCTGCCTCCAGTAAATATAGATCAGGAGATGATCAAGAAGGTGAGGGGTCAAATGAATCAAACACCAGTCGCCCTCCGCCAACAAATGAGAACGCTTTATAAGCTTCCTGAGTCAGACATTGCTGTACTCTGTGCAGATAAGGAAATGGCACTTTTCTCATTAGAAATGCTGAGAGAATGTACTCATGTAAAAAAAGTAGTCAATTGGCTTAAAGGTCCAATAAAGGCCTTTCTTAAAGAAAAAGCCTTAAAGATCTCTGATATACAAAGGGGCGTTAAAGACATTGTACGCGTGATTGACTTGGAGCTTTCAGGCGATTTGACTTTTGCCGCGGCACAAGATGTTTTTAACAAAATGATGGTTTCTGACAAAAAAGTAGAAGACATCGCCAAAGAAAATGGCTTTTTGCAAAGTAAAGATGAAGGTGAATTGGAACGAATAGTTTCTGAGGTCTTGTTATCTTTACCACAAGAGGTTGACAAATACAAGAAAGGTAAGCAACAGCTCTTTGGCCTTTTCATGGGTGAAGTCATGAAAAAGGGAGGTAAAGGGCTCAACCCTAAACGAATACAAGAAGAATTGCGTAAAGCACTAGCAGTATGATGAAAAGAATTTTAAGCCTATTAATACTAACAATCATAGCATGGTCTTGTAGCAGTGTCAGTAATGACAACATGATCACCATTAGTGGAACCATCGAGCAAGCAATCCCTCAAGGGGAGGTGATTTTGGAAAAATATGAGAGAGGGCAGATCAGTCCTGTACAAACTGCTTATTCTGATCATGAAGGTAAATTTGAGATCGAAACAGAGATAACAGGTCCTGGATTTTATCGTATCAATGTCTATGGCAAACAATTTGAAACCATCATTTTAGATGATGATGACCTAACGGTGCAGGCTACCGGAGTAGAGGGTAATCCGATTGATGTTACTGGATCAGAGGATATGAAATACCTAAAAGAGCTTTATGGTTACATGAATAGTTATCAGGGTGTTGTTGCTGAATTCAATCAGCGCTATATGGCAGCCAGAAATAGTGGAAATACGCAAATGGTACAAGAATTGACCAATGAAGGGATGAACCTTGAGGCTCAAAAGATCAGGAAACTTAAGGAAATGGCCTGGAGCTTTGAGAACAGCTTGGTTTCGCTACTGGTTTTGGACTACATCCCGAATAAAGAGGACGAATACACTTTTCTTGATTCGCTGATCACAAAATTGCAAAAAGAAATCCCTAATTCAACGGACGTACAGTTCTTCGCATCCAACTTAGACAGTTTCAGACCGGCTGTAATGATCGGAGATATTGCTCCAGACATAACGCTACCTAATCCTGAAGGAGAGATGATGAGCCTGTCTGATCTGAGAGGCCAATACGTATTGCTCGATTTTTGGGCAGGCTGGTGCGGACCATGTAGAAGAGAGAATCCGAATGTGGTGAACCTCTACAATGAATACAATGATGATGGTTTTACAGTCTTTTCTGTCAGTCTTGATAGAACGAGAAATCGTTGGGTAGACGCTATTGAAAAGGATGGGCTTACATGGCCAACTCATGTCTCTGACTTGAAATACTTCCAGTCTGCTGCGGCTATAAAGTATAAAGTAAATGCAATTCCATTTGCCTTACTACTTGACCCAGAAGGTCGGGTAATTGGAAAGAATCTGAGGGGAATAGTTCTTCGAAAGAAACTTGAAAGTATTTTTGGGGCGCCCAGTGCACCTTAATGAAAAACTTCTTGGAGCGCTTGCCAAAGCGCTCTTTTTTTGTCCTTATCTATTGCAACAGCTTCAAGGCCATCAGATAAAATGTAATGTTTGCCTTTAGACTCTGTAGGCACATAGGCTTCAAGCTGAGATAGGCTTTCAGCCTGCTTGACACCAAAACTGATCAAGTGTTTATGGTTATTTTCAGAGAGTAAGGCTTCCACTTGTTCCTTAGAGCAATCATAGACATTGGCCATTAGCGCATCTTTTGGAGTTCTTTTGATCGCTGCCAATATTTTAAAGAGTAGGTCTTTAGACTCAGGAGATATCTTTTGGGCAGATTCAAAGAGCACGATACAGTGTTTTAAATTTTCGCCAAAAGTGACTATTGGCTTTAGATCTACTTTTTCTCTCGGCTCTTCTACCTTTGTGGGTTCAGTTTCGATGTGCTCTTCAAGAGCGGCCGCTTCATGTACATCTTGTTGAAGTAAAGATTCATCTTGCTGTTTATCCTCATTCAATACATAAATAGGTTCTTCGATAAAATAGGGGAGAAAAGCCTTATCGTCTTGCATAGAGTGAAAATACTGAGCCTTTGCTAAATCTCTATAGGCTTAGCGAATTATCTTTTCGTAGGATCAAAGAATAAATTCCTAAGCTCGGTCGCATCCTCGGCCTTCATTCGCTTGGCTAGTACAAGTCTAAGTTGCCTTCTTCGTAAAGCGCCTGCATGTAATTCGACTTCCTCTTCAGTTTCTGGCTTCAATTCAGGAACGTCTATGGGTCTTCCACTCTGATCGACAGCTACGAAGGTGAAGAAGGCACTATGGCTCTTAAATTTGGTGCCAGAAGGAATGTTTTCAGCAAAAACTTCTACATAAACTTCCATTGACGAATTGAAGGCTCGAGTAACCTTCGCCTCAAGGGTAACCACATCGCCTAGTTGAATGGGGTTTTTGAAGGATATATTGTCAGCGGAAGCAGTAACGACTATACGATTGGAATGCTTTTGTGCTGCTATGGCTGATACAACATCCATCCAATGCATCAATCGACCACCCATGAGATTATTAAGCGTATTGGTATCATTGGGCAATACCAATTCGGTCATGGTAACACAGGAAGATTTTGGGGTTTTTGTTTGCTTAGCCATATTTAATTTTATTGAACGCAAATATAGTCAAGGAAATCAGGAATTATGTTGGTTTAAGGTCTATAAATTAAAATTATATATGTATTGAATAAATAACATATATAAATATAAAATAATTACCATCCTTTATTTCCGAGGAGGGGGACAAACCTGAAATCCTGAAATTCCTCAGATCTTACTTTGGTTTGAGAGACTTTGGTGATGCGGAGCATTTGTTGTGTTTTCTGATCTCCCACAGGGATGACAAGCACTCCTCCAATATTGAGTTGATCGATCAATGCGTCTGGTACACTAGGAGCTCCAGCAGTTACAATGATCTTGTCATAAGGCGCGTGAATGGGGAGTCCCTTAGATCCATCGCCATAGAAAAAGTTCGGTTTGTAACCTAGTTGGGGTAAGAAGACCTTTGTTCTTTCATAAAGCGCTTTTTGATATTCAATAGTGTAAACGCGAGCACCTAATTCGAGAAGCACAATAGACTGATAACCTGAACCTGTGCCGATCTCTAAAACTTTGTCACCCGCTTTGATTTGTAATAATTCACTCTGAAAAGCGACAGTATAGGGTTGAGAGATGGTTTGTCCTGAACCGATGGGGAAGGCTTTATCTTCATAGGCATGTTCGACTAGCGCATTTTCGAAGAAGAAATGACGAGGGATCTTGCCAATTGCGGCCAATACATTCTCATCTTTTATGCCTTTGGAAACCACAGTTTTTACCAACTGCCGCCTCATGCCTCTATGTCTGTAGCTGTCTTCCATTATCGTTTCGAAGATATACTTTTCCCATTGTATGGCATAGCAATTTTTACTTCAAACAATTCTTCTTTCAAATGATTTAAATGGGCAATTATACTTAAACTTGAATCATGTTTACTGGAATTATAGAAACACTAGGTACCATCACCAATATCGCCAAAGAGGGCACTAATATTCACTTTGAATTTGAGAGCAAGATCAGTCATGAGTTTAAGATCGATCAAAGCGTGTCTCATAATGGCGTTTGTTTGACTGTTGTGGCTTTAGAAAATGACAAACATACGGTAACCGCGATTGATGAAACTTTGCAAAAAACAGACCTGTCGCAATGGCAAATTGGTTCTAAAGTAAACTTGGAACGCTGTATGATAGCCAATGGCCGCTTTGACGGACATGTCGTTCAAGGCCATGTTGACCAAATCGGAAGTGTAGAGAAGATAGAAGAGCAGGGTGGAAGCTGGTTGTATGATTTTAGTTATGATGCAAGCTTGGGGAATGTGACGGTTGAAAAAGGTTCTATTTGCATTAATGGTACCAGTCTTACTTGTTTCAATTCCGAAGAGGGTAGATTCCGAGTGGCCATTATTCCATACACTTATGAGCATACTTCGTTTCATCAACTAAAGGAAGGTGATCAGGTCAATTTGGAGTTTGATATTATTGGGAAATACGTCAAGAGACTTTTGGGTAAGTAATGAAAGTCACTTTCAAGTTGATTCATCATGTATTGAAGTTTAGGTTTAAAGCCGGAACATCGAGAGGCAGTTTTACCGAAAAGCCTACATGGTATATTATTGCTTCAGACGATGAAGGGGGAGAGGGAATTGGTGAAGCGAGCCCATTACCTGGACTTAGTATAGATTTTGACGAGCAATATGAAATTCGCTTGACAAATGAATTGCAAAATCTTGAAAAGATTGATTTACCTGAAACTTCCGATGAACTCCTAAATACGCTCAAAAAGACAGTCTCTCAGGAATTGCCCTCTGTCCATTTTGGAATAGAAACGGCTCTACTCGATCTGTTATCACCTGAAGAGCGATGCATTGTTCCAGGAGATTTTTATCAAGGGAGCTATCGAATGCCTATCAATGGCTTGATTTGGATGGGAGATGAGGGCTTTATGCAAGAGCAGATCGATGAAAAACTTGAAGCTGGTTTTGACACGATCAAAATGAAGATTGGAGCCATAGAGATCAACAAGGAATTGGCTTTGCTTGAAAAGATCAGAACCATGTATTCATCAAATGACATCACATTACGTGTAGATGCCAATGGTGCCTTTGATGAATCGAATGTTAGAGAGGTATTAACGGAATTGGCGGCTTTGCAAGTCCATTCCATTGAACAACCTGTCAAAAAAGGCAGTATTGAATTAATGAGGACGCTTTGTGAAGAAGAGATCCTGCCGATCGCATTGGATGAAGAACTGATAGGAGTAATCGGAACTGACGAAAAGAGAGCTTTGCTTTCTTCGATTCAACCTCAGTATATTATTCTCAAGCCTTCGTTGATCGGAGGGATTTTGCATACAAAAGAATGGATCGAGATCGCTGAATCTCTTCAAATTGGTTGGTGGATGACTTCTATGTTGGAATCGAATGTTGGTTTGAATGCCATTGCACAGCTAACGGCTAGTTATAAACCTAAGCTGCCACAAGGTTTAGGCACCGGTCAACTTTATCACAATAATATTGATTCACCTTTAGAGATCAGGAAAGGACACTTGTTATATAATAAGCCGAAGGTTTGGGATCAATTAAGTGATCTTTCTTAATGCTTCTCTTTTGCTTAATGGCGCAAGATCATGGGCATCTGCAAAAGCTACCACCCATACTGGATTAATATCTCCATAGGCTCTTAACGCCCAACCTATACCTTTATTGATGAAAAACTCCTTGGACCCAAGGTTTTGATCAATGCAATAGGCAAGAAGCTCAGTGTCGGTTTGTGTCTTAAACTTAAGCTGGTGAATGATGGCTGTTCTTCGAATCCAAAAGTTATCATGGGTTGCCCACTTCATCATTAGGGCCTTTAGGTCATATTTTAAGACTAAGTAGCCAACCTCTGTAGCGAGTTGATCTACAGTATCCCACCAACTCTTGCTAAGCAAGAGAGACTCAAGGCTATCGATGTCTTTAGCTTTTAGTTTGCGATGAGAGGATCTTAAATAGTCACAGGCGATGTATTGAAACTCTCTTTCTTCTTGCTCAAAGCAATCAAAAACGAAATCCCAATTCAATAACTCTTCTTTTTTGATTTTGAGTAGAATAGGTTTGGCTAGCATTCGTCTATCAGCGGCCTTTATACCCAAAAAGGCAAATCTATCTTTCATATAGGCCTGCATAGCCAAGGCATTAGAGGCCTGAGATTGTGCTTGCAAGATGTTTCGTAGGGATTGAATCACTGAAAAAAAGGGTATAAAAAAAGCAGTCAATCGACTGCTTTTATTTGATGTTTCATTTTTATCACCAATCCTCTCCAATAAATGGAATTGATTCAGAGAATGGTTTTTCCGTAACGATATCGATGTAGTGGTCGATTTCAGCAAACCTTAAAGAGATAAGCCCGCCTAATTCTCTCTCCAATCTTCTTAAATACTTTTGTCTCAATTGCATTTCTGCAATTCTACGCTGCATCGCCTCATCTAGAATTTCTTCAGCTTGAGCGTCTGTCATGGTGTCAAATTCGTTGACATACTTGATGAGCGTTTGTTGTTGCTGCTCAACAAATTTGTGCCTAGCAGCTTCATATTCATCATAAATAGCCCAAAACTTGGTGGCTGTTTCACCTTCAAGTTTCATGAAGTTTCTGATGATGTTCTTCTTGCTATTATCTTTGAAATGCTCCTGAATAGCTTTGATCTCAGACTCGTGCTGAGCCATAGCCGCAGTCGAAAATAGTGTCAGAATAAAAAGAGTACTTAGTATTTTTTTCATAGTCAAAGGTTTTCCTGCTCAATAATACAAAATCTAATAGATTACTGCATTTACCTTTAAGAATTTTATTACACCTTCATCATCTTCCATTTCCCTTTCTTAAATAGTAAAATGGCAGTGATGGCTATGGCTATTTCAGCAAGTGTAATTGCGCCAAATACACCAATTGGTCCCCAGTTCATCGTAAAGGCCGCAAAATAGGCAAGAGGTAATTGAAATAACCAAAAGCAGAAGAAGTTGATTACGGTTGGTGTTCTGGTATCTCCAGCACCGTTAAATGCTTGAGTCATTACCATTCCATATGCATAGAAGACATACCCTGCAGTGATTACTTGTAAACTCAAGGCACCATAATTGACCACATCCTTTGCCGTACTAAAGAGACCGATGATCTGTTTGGCAAAAAGGAGATAGGCAATTGAAATGATTGCCATAAAGATGGCATTGTATTTACTAGTTACCCATACAGATTTTTCTGCTCTTTCAGGTTGTTGAGCACCTAAGTTCTGCCCAACCAGCGTAGCAGCAGCATTACTCATGCCCCAAGAAGGCATTAAGGTAAACATCATTACTCTTATGGAGATCGTATATCCGGCCAATACTTCGCTCCCAAATTCTGACATGATCCGCATCAGAAATACCCAACTTGATGTACCGATCAAAAATTGACCTATTCCCCCTAAAGAGACCTTGATCAAATTCCACATGACTTTTGTTCGGAACACCCAGTCTTTGAGTCGAATCTTTATTCTGCCCCAACCAAAGATGAGTATGCAGAACTGAATCACTACAGCAACTCCACGACCGATGGTAGTGGCAATGGCAGCACCTTCAACACCATATGCTGGAACAGGACCATATCCAAAGATGAAAATTGGATCTAAAATTATATTGAGACCATTGGATATGACAAGTGTCCACATGGCAATAGAGGCATCTCCAGCACCTCGAAAAATAGCGTTGATGAGAAACAACATCATGATGGTGATATTTCCACCGATCAGTATGCGTGTATAGCCATAACCCTCTTCAATAAGTCCAGACTCAGCACCCATTAGGCCTAGTATTTCTTTGGGAAAAGTGATACCCATAGCACCAATGATCAAGGATAGTAAAGTACCCAGGATGATGGCTTGAACAGCCGCTTGAGCTGCACCTTCCTTGTCTTTTTCACCTGTTCGTCTGGCAACAATGGCTGTAGCGGCCATACTCAGGCCAATCGCTAAAGCATAAAGTAAGGTGATGACCGATTCCGTGAGTCCTACAGTAGCGACCGCATTTACAGAGACACGCGAAACATAGGCAATGTCCACTAATGCGAAAGTCGACTCCATCAGCATTTCTAGGATCATTGGAATAGAAAGCATGAAAATGGCTTTCTTAATGCTTCCTTTCGTGAAATCTTCTTCATTACCACGTATGGCAATTTTCAAATAGCGCCAAAAGCGCATGAATTTATTGTCAGGATGATTTGTCATTATTGAGAATTATGAATTGAAAAGGACTTATTGGGGGCGGTTTGCGAAGGGGTAGATTATCCTTTCGCGTTCAATACCTGGGTATTAAAAAAAACTCGACCTTGAACATAATTCTCTACTTCATGATGAATTGAATTACGGTTAAATTTTTAAATGATGAAATAAAATGGCCAATTATTTGATCATTTGGATGAAATCAACCATCCCCTCGGTTGCTGTCTTTTGAATAATGGTGAGCCTTTTCTCAGAGCGATAATGCACCTCCTGAGGGTCGATCAAATAGATAGGACAAGTGTTACTTGTGTAGTCCAATAAACCTGCGGCTGGATAAACTTGCAAAGAAGTACCAACTACTAAAAACTTATCAGCTTTCATAGAGATCTCAATGGCTTGTTCCATTGCAGGAACAGCTTCACCGAACCATACAATATTAGGCCGAAGCTGACTCCCTAATTCACATTTATCACCTAGATCAAGCGCCCAGCCTTCAATAGGATAGATCAAGTGCTCATCAGCGGTACTTCTCGATTCAAAGAGTTTTCCATGCAAATGAAGTACCTGATTTGAGCCGGCCTCTTCATGTAAATGGTCTACATTTTGGGTGATGATCTGAACATCGAAGTCTTCCTCCAATGCCGTAAGTAACTCATGAGCTAGATTAGGTTTGGCAGACAGGGCCTGCTTTCTTCTTTGGTTGTAAAAATCAAGTACCAAACCTGGGTTTTGATGCCAGCCGATGGGTGAGGCGACTTCAGTCACATCATGGCCTTCCCATAGTCCATTGGCATCTCTAAAAGTTTTTAATCCGCTCTCGGCACTTATACCCGCTCCAGTCAATACTACTAATCGCTCTTTTTTTTGCATTACGTTTCTATTCTGAGCCTTGTCGTTTTGTATTAGAAATGATTGTTTTCTATTATAGACATATTTGATAGAAATATGAAGTTGGTGAGATTTTGTTGGTTCAAAGGTTTGGTCGTGGTGCTGCTCCACCTCTGTGCTTTTTCAGCAGTTTCACAAACAGGAACAACTGAAGGAAAAGAGTTCTTCTTTGGCTTTTTGATCAATGGTTCTTCTGATAATTTATACAATCTAAGCGTCCACATCAGTACTAAAAAGGCTACATCGGGAACACTGGCTATACCTGGAGTGGGCTATGAATTCCCCTTTACGCTGCAAGCGAATAGTTCTAGAGAAATCTTTATACCTGCGAACTTCAGACCAAATGAAGTAGGTGAGAAAGAAAGACTAGCCGTTACTGTATCGACTTCGGAAGATGTTAGTGTCTATGCCTATAATGAATTGAGTGATTCTGGTGATGCCAGTATGGTTTTACCTCTTCAATCTCTTAGCGATGAATACCTTATACACACATATAATAATGACTTTTTTCAACAGAGTCTCACACAAAACCAAGTGCTGTTGGTAGGTACACAAGACACAACTATATATGAATTTGTGCCGACTGCAGATATCATGTTATTAGACGAAACAGTCTTGTTTCAGTCAGGAGAGGCCATTCGAGATACCCTTTTATATGGGGAACAGATCGCTTACCACGCTGTAGATAATTTATCAGGATCAATTGTTAGAACCATCAATATTGACTCCTCCGGAGATTGCGAACATTTGGCAGTTTTTGTTGGTCATGTAGCCACTCAAGTCGATGTTTGCCTTTCTTCAGATCATTTATTCAACCAGCTATATGCCCCGGCAGATTGGGGAGATGATTATCTCGTTATTCCTTTTGAAACCCGTTTTGGTGGAGATGTCGTGCAGTTGATGGCAGGAGAAGACAATACGGTGGTTACTATTAATACAAATACACAGGTAAGGCTTAATAAAGGAGAAAGGCACACGTTTTTAGCTCCTGTAGTGACTTCAATAAAGTCTTCAAAACCAATTTCTGTGATGCAGTTGAGTCGTGGAAAGAGTTGCGATGAGGCAGAGCGTGGCGATAACCTAGCCGATCCATTTATGATCTTATTAAGTCCAGCCAATCAGATCATCAAGGAAATTACTTTTCCTGTTTTTAAGAATGTAACCGTTGAGAAATTCTTTCTCAATATGGTGGTGCCTGCAACTGATATTGAAGTGCGTTTAGATGGTCAAGACATCAGCGGTCTTTTTCAAGTTTCAGCTCAAAATCCAGATTATGCTTTTGCCACAGTGCCAATTGGTACCGGAACCAGAATATTAACTAGTAAAAATGGTGTCGTTGCTCATTTGTATGCATTCGGAGATTCAGAATCCTATGGTGTAGCCATCGGTGGTAATTTAGGAGAGTTTGATGTAGAAATTCTAGATGAACAGAGAGGTGTATTGGTTGGGGAAAACATATCGGTTTGCGAAGATTCGGATCTAACATTCAATGTGACCTCTGATATTAAAATTCTTAAAGAGAGTTATCAAAACTTCAAATGGATCTTGGATAATGGCGTCATTCTTGACGGGGATCAGGTCAATTTTGAATTTGATTCTGCCGGAGTATATACGCTTGATATGATAGCCTCAAAAGGGGAAAGTAAATGCAGCCAACTGATCGTGAGTCGGGTGATCGAAGTAGTTGAAAATGCTTTAGATGATATTGAAGGACCTGCTTCAGTTTGTCCTAATGCACAAGATATCGTTTACAATGTATTAGGAGCTCAGGCGGGCTATACTTACGAATGGCAAGTTTCTGGCGGCCGTTTTGATGGGACCAACATTGGACAAAGTGTAACCATCGATTGGTCAATTGCAGATCCAGGAGCTAAAGTATCAGTTTACTCTATTTCTCCTCAAGGTTGTATTAGTGACACTATTGATTTTGATATTGTACTGAATGAGGTTTTAGCGCCATCTGCACCACAAGGTCCTGCGCAGCTATGTGCCACCGATGTCAAAGCTATTGTTTACAGCACGCCCAAAGCGACTGGTTCTACTTATACCTGGGAAGCCATTGGTGGTGAAATCGTAAGTGGGCAAGGCACTGAAAAGGTAGCGGTCAATTGGTCTGGAACTGGTCAACATGTGTTACGCTTTTATGAAAGCACAACGGTCAACAATTTATGTGCTGGTGTTTCAGAAGACCTTCAGGTTACCGTCTATGAACCGATTACTTACGACTTTACTACACGCAAGACAACCTGTTTTGGTGAACCTGACGGAAGTGCCATTTTAGAAATCAATGGTGGATTAGCACCTTATCAAATTCTATGGGATGATGGAACCCGTGGTTTAGAGAATAATGAACTTTCCGGTGGGAGTTATCGAGCAACGATCACGGACGCGCTGGGTTGCATACTCGAAGCAACAGTGAGAATTGAAGAGCCAGAACAACTCTCAGCGGCTGCAATAGTGCAAGATGCTGTTTGTAATGGTGAAAGAGGTTTTGCAGATATCAGGGTTCAAGGAGGTACTGCACCTTTCCAATTCAATTGGGCTGATGGCCCTTCCTTAAATAGTGCGGTGAGAAACGGATTAGGAGAGGGGAGCTATGCTTTAGAAGTTGTAGACGCTAATGGCTGTGCAGTTTCTGTAAACTTATCGATTCAAGAACCCGCTGCATTACAAGCGACATATGAGGTCAGACCGGCATGTCCTGAGGCTGCCGATGGTAGAATCGCTTTACAAGTTGATGGAGGTGTAGCTCCTTATACCTATATATGGGAAGTAAATCCTCAAGTCAATAATGCCACTATATCAGACTTAGAAGAGGGCTTTTATTCGGTAACTGTGATTGATGCTACAGGTTGCGAGCTCTCACTCGGGGCACGGATTGAAAATCTTAGTCCTGTGATAACACTTCCCACAGCATTTACACCCAATAACGATGGC
>CBFHYE010000060.1:0-3852 GCA_965659985.1 Roseivirga sp.
CCTAGTTCTTGGGTGCGTAATTTCACATCATCATTGGTGAGTACCCCACCCGGGCATAGTGCAGAAATTGTAACATTCGTCTTTTCCAGCTCCTTATTTAAAGAACGTGAAAAAGAAAGCACGAACTTTTTACTGGCTGAATAAATGCTTTTATAAGGCACGTCATAAAAAGCAGCCATACTGGCTACATTGAGTACATAGGCACGCTTCTGATCCTTAAGTACTGGCAAAAAACGATGCGTGAGCCCCACCAATGAGGTCATGTTGAGCTGCATTTGGTCGTGATAGAAATTAAAGGGCACGCTGTCGAAAGGCCCAGAATTACCAATACCGGCATTATTGATCAGCATATTGACGCGATAGCCTTTATTATAGCACCAGTCAAAGATCAATTTTGATCCGTCTTTCTCTGCCAAGTTAATGCCGAGATAGTCAAAATCTTGATTTGGATAATCTGCTTGTAGTTTGTGGGTGGTTTCTTCCAACAAAGGCTCGGGAAGCGCAACAAGCAATACATTGAATCCTCTTTGCGCGCAGTTTTCGGCCAAGGCTCTTCCAATGCCATGACTGGCCCCTGTGATTAGTGTGTAAATGCCTTTATTACTCATTCCTCAACCATTTGACGGTTTGTTTAACACCATCCTCCAATTTTGTAGGCTGATACCCTAATTCTTTTTCAGCCTTAGCACTACTCACAGACCATTTATACAAATACTTTCGCACCCAACCTGGAGTGATTAAGGGTTGTCGACCAAAGGTTTCAGCCAAGAAAAGCTGAAGTCGACCGAACGTTAGTAATACACCTAAAGGCATTTTATACAGCTTA
Source organism: Roseivirga sp. (assembly GCA_965659985.1). Classification (GTDB taxonomy): domain Bacteria; phylum Bacteroidota; class Bacteroidia; order Cytophagales; family Cyclobacteriaceae; genus Roseivirga. Next base: position 827 of record CBFHYE010000060.1, read on the forward strand.
TATTTTTTTCCGCCAATGGCGGCAATAGTATCAAAAAGTTCATGGTAAGTGGCATCTTCACCAGCCAATAAATAGCGCTCACCAGCTCTGCCTTTTTCCATAGCTAATATATGTCCATTGATCACGTCATCTACAAACACATAATTGCCCGTACTCATTCCATCACCCGGGATGAATTTCCATTTGCCCTCTGTGTATTGCTTAATCAGCTTTGTAACAGAATTACTCACATTGAGGGGGCCTGGCCCATAAACACGAGTTGGATTGACGATCACCACATGCTGCCCTTGAGTTACGTATTCTTTGATCCTCAGTTCTGACTCATATTTAGTACTTTCATAATCAGTGAAGAAATCAACTTGCCTGGGTGTATCTTCATTCACCGGTCCATCAATTGCTGGCCCGATCACGCCTGCGGTAGAGGTAACCAATACTTTTTTAACGCCTTTCTTTTTAGCTGCATTCAAAATATTTAAGGTGCCATCGATATTTACCTTGGCAAAGGTATCGTCTTTAGCCCATACACTAGCGAACGCGGCTAGGTGGTATACCTCATCTGCCTCGTGCATTCCGACTTCCAATGCACCAATATTGAAAAGGTCGCCCTCTACAAAGGTGATATTGTCATGTTCAAGGTCTTTTGCCTTTCCTTTAGACCTAATCAGCGCAACCACCCGATGGCCCTCGCCAGCCAGGCGTTTGGCTAATTTCTGACCAATAAAGCCAGTGCCACCAGTAATAAAGATCTTTTTACTCATTAGACCACTTTCATTTCAGGGTGATGCTTCAAGGAAAAGAAGAAGTTGGACAATGCCAAAGTGATGTGTACGAAAAAGGCCACCCAAATGGTGCCTGTCGTTAGTGTAACTAGACATAAAATGATGCCTAATGGAATTGCGCCTATGGTCTCTTCCAAGTTTTTAGGTACATGAACTAAGGCATAGATGGCCGCATTCAGAATAATAGCTGGCCATTCGCCCAATAGCGGTACGGTAGCGAATAAAAGCACACCTCTGAACATCAATTCGTAACCAAAGAGATAGCTCATCCATGTAAAAGCGTTATGAGCGACCATTCCTTTGCTCCATTCTTTCTCTCGCACATTGGGATAAAAAGCCAAGTTCTTCTCCTTTTTCGAATTGAAGAAATTCATCGGAATGATAATGGCAGCTAATCCTAATATCCAGTAGAGAGAGATCGTATGTTCTTGAAAGTCGAAGCCGTACTCAGAGGGTCTTTTGTCAAGTACCAGCAGCATCATGAAAAATGGTATAACGCCTATGGTCATACAACCGAGATATCTTGTCATCCACAAAAATTTTGTGTTGCCTCTGGTTTCGCCATACTTCGAGAGATATTTGCTTTTTACTTTTTCAGAGATAGAAACGAAATGGTAAATGCTAAATCCAACAGTAACGAGGGCAATGGCCAATGAAGGCTCAAGGAATTCAGGTTGCCAAATGGGTAAATTCATAATTATACTTCCCAACGGGATTGCGCAAAAATAAAAACATTGATTGGATTAAAATGAAGCAGCTTTTATAAATTGGCTGAAAACCTTGTCATGAAACTATTTCTGCTCTCAGTTTTACTGTTTTTTACACTTACCAGTTATGCTCAAGAATTAACAGCTGAACAACTGTTAGCAAGAAGTATTGAATTTCATGACCCAATGGGGAAATGGGAAACAGCTGAGATGGAGTTGATTTTGAATATGGAAGCTCCCAATCAAACGCAAAGAGTAAGCAAAGTCAATATCAATAATGCAGCCGGTACATTTTCTGTAGAATATGTCAGCAAAGGGCATTTGTTGAATTATCAGGTACAGGCAAATGATTCTGTGGAGGTGTGGGTGGACTTCCAAAAGGCCACGGGCAGAACAGATATAGATTCTCTAGACCTTTCTCCAGACCGAGCCAGAAGATGGCGCAATTACTATTCGTATTTATACGGTTTGCCGATGAAATTGAAAGATGCAGGGACTAATATCGACCAAGAAGTAAGAAACGATTATTTCAATGGTCAAAGTGCTTTATCTATTCGAGTGACCTATGATGAGGCAGTTGGTGGAGATATTTGGTACTTCTACTTTCATCCAGAAACCTATGCTATGGTCGGTTATCGTTTTTATCATGATGAAAATATCAATGACGGGGAATACGTCTTATTGGACGGAATGGAGATTCAGAACGGGATGCGTATTCCAAAAGATCGTTATTGGTATGTTAATGAGGATGCACGTTTCTTAGGTGCAGACATGCTGCAGCGTTTGTCTATCAATAATTAATCTGATGTTAAGCGTAGATAAGGAACATCAAGTTTAAGATGGTATTGATCAAACGACCTTTGTCTATTTCTTTTTCTTCAGAGAATTGATGAATTGAGCCCAGGCAAAAGGATTCAAGAGCGGGTTTGTGGCTGGGCCAGCTTGCTGTTGTAGATTGTAGAACTGCTGGTTCATCATGTAGCGATAGTTCATCCCAGGAGAACCTTCAATAGACATGGTACGCACCATTTCTTGTATGGTCTCAGGTTGATAAGCATTAAGTATCTGTTCCTGATCTTCTGTAAGGTTCATCGCTAAGATCGCCTCTTTAAAAATAGCTTCGGTAGGAAATGGATTGATCTCTACATCTGCCAATTGAGTTACTTCTTCTTCCAAAGCAAAAACTACTGTTACTTGATCTCCTTCATTTTCGGGCACCTGATATTCTATGTTTTTGAGACCAACAACGGAGATCACCAGTTCATCGCCAGCTAAGAACGCTTGACTGAACCAGCCTTTAAAATCTGAGATAGTACCTCTACCTGTTCTCTTGCTATAGATGTGGGCGTAAGGGATTCCAATGGTGCTATCAGCATTCATCACCATACCAGAGATTTGTACAATGGGTAGGTTCTCTCTGTCTTGCGCTTTGAGGTCAGGGCTGAAACCCATCGCCACCAGCACAAAGCTTATAATGATCAGATATTTGAACTGCTTTACTTCCACGACCTTAATTAAACGAAAAACTAAGCATTTAGAT